>NZ_JBFRDU010000024.1:0-86622 GCF_052113965.1 Rhizobium sp. RAF56 | reverse complement strand
CCGCGTGTCGCCTTCGCCTTCACGCTCTACTATCAAAACGCCTCGGAAGAGGCGCTGGTCGGCAACGCCGTCGAGATCGAAAAGCGGCACTGGCTGGCAACGACGCTGGTGCCCTACTGGCGCACCTACCTGCGCGTCATGTTCGCGGCGCTGTTCATCAACCTGATCGCGCTCGGCTCGCCACTGTTTACGATGAACGTCTACGACCGGGTGCTGCCGAACAAGGCATTTCCGACGCTCTGGGTTCTCGCCGCCGGCATTTCGCTTGCCTATATCTTCGATTTCCTGCTGAAGACCGCGCGCGCCTCGCTGATCGACTATGCCGGACGCAAGGCGGACCTGCGGCTGTCGCAGCTGATCTTCGACAAGGTGCTGAACTCGACGCTGGCCTCGCGCCCGATGTCGACAGGCGAATATGCCAACCGCATCACCCAGTATGAATTCGTTCGCGAATTCTTCACCTCGAACACGATCGGCGTCCTCATCGACAGTCTGTTCGTCTTCATCTTCCTGGCCGTGATCTATCTGATCGCCGGCTGGCTGGTGGTCATTCCCGCCGTCGCCYTCATCCTMTCCGTGGTCATCGGGCTCTACGCGCAGGCGCGGATCGGCAAGCGCATGGCGACGGCCGCCAACGAGGCGTCGCGCCGCCAGTCGCTGCTGGTCGAGACGATCTCGACGATCGAGACGCTGAAGAGCCTGCGCGCCGAGGCGACCATGCTCAGGCGCTGGCAGGAGYTGACGAAGTATTCGAGCCGCACCAGCGAAGAGATCAAGCATATCTCGACGAATGCCATCAACATGACGATGTTCRTGCAGCAGATGGTCAGCGTCCTCATCGTGATTGCCGGCACCTACGAATTYKCCGAGGGRCGGATCGCCATGGGCGCGATCGTSGCGACCGTGATGCTGGCCARCCGCRCCGGCGCGCCGCTCAGCCAGATCGCCATGACGCTTGCCCGCTTCCGGCAGGCGACGATGTCGCTGCGCATCCTCGACAAGATCATGGAGCAGCCGGACGACCGGCCCTCGACCGTCGGTTTCGTCAACCGCCAGATCGCCAGCGGCGGCTTCCGCTTCGAGAACGTGTCGTTCCAGTATCCGGGCTCCGACTACCCGGTCATCAACCAGCTGTCGTTTACGGTCAGGCCCGGCGAGAAGATCGGCATCATCGGCCGTATCGGCTCTGGCAAGACGACGCTCGGGCGCCTTCTCGACGGGTTGTTCTCGCCGTCCGGCGGCCGCGTGCTGATCGACGGCGTCGACATTCGCCAATATCACATGGCCGAGGTCCGCACCGCTGTCGCGGTCGCCGGCCAGTCGTCGGATCTGTTCTCCGGCACCGTCAAGGAAAACCTTTTGATCGGCCGCGCCGATGCCAGCGACGAGGAGTTGCTCAACGTCGCGCGCATGACCGGCGTCGACGATTTCGTCGCCAACCACCCGCGCGGCTTCGACATGCCGGTCGGCGAACGCGGCACCAATCTGTCCAGCGGCCAGAAGCAGGCGCTGACGATCGCCCGCCTTCTCCTCACCAAGCCGAAGATCGTCTTCCTCGACGAGCCGTCGGGGGCGATGGATCTGGCCAGCGAGCGGCATCTGATCTCGAAGCTGTCGAGCGCCTTCGGCAAGGAAACGACGCTGCTGATCGCGACGCACCGCCACAGCATGCTGGAGCTTGTCGACCGGCTGATCGTCATCGACAAGGGTCGGATCATCGCCGACGGGCCGAAGCAGGCCGTCATCGAAGCGATGCGCAAAGGAGCGGCGCAGCCGTGAACACCAATCGCCACGACAACCCTCCGCTGTTTGCGCGTGCCATCCTCGGGCTCTGCTCGCTGCTGGTCGCAAGTTTCCTCGCCTGGGCGGCGATCGCCGAGATCGATGAGATCGCCCGCGGCGAAGGCAAGGTCATCCCGGTATCGAAGACCCAGATCGTGCAGTCCTCGGAGCCGGGGATCGTCCAGCAGATCGCCGTCACCCTTGGCCAGGTGGTCCACAAGGGCCAGCTGCTGGTGCAGCTCGAGAACACCACGACGACGTCCTCGCTCGGCGAATCCGTCGCCAAGGCGCGTGCCTTCGGCGCCAAGGTGGCGCGGCTGAAGCTGGAAGAGGTGGGCGCGTACGACACGCCCTTCGTCTGCCCGGACGATATTCTTGCCGTCGCCAAGGACGTCTGCGACAACGAGGCAAAGCTCTTTGCCGCTGACCGCGCCAGCTATCAGAACAAGCTCCACGTCTTGCAGGAGCGCCTGAAGCAACGTCAGAACGAACTCAACGAGGCGCATGCGAGCATCGACCGCCTCGTGCAGAATATCAAGGGCGCACAACGCCAATACGATATGCTGAAACCGCTCGGCCAGAAGGGCCTGGTGGCGCAGACCGATGTGCTGAAGGTGGAGCGCGAGCTCACCGACCAGCAAGGTCAGCTCAAGGTCTACCAGGAAAGTCTCGAACGCCTGCAGGCGGCGGTGGAAGAGTCGCGGCTGCAGGTGGGTGACCTTGCGCTGGAATTGCGCCAGGCGGCGCTTACCGAGAAGGCGCAGACGCTGGCCGAACTCTCGGTCGTCGACGAGACCATCCGCGGCGCGTCCGACCGCGTCAAGCGAACCGACATCCGCTCGCCGGTCGACGAACCGCTCGGTGCTGGAACGCAACGGCAAGGGCTATCCGATCATCCCGGGCATGGTGGCCAATGTCGAGATCATGACCGGGCGCAAGACCGTGCTCAGCTACCTGTTGAAGCCGATCAACAAGGCGCGCTCCGAAGCGCTGACGGAGCGCTGACATGTCGATCCCGAAGGCCGGCACCAATGATCTCGTGGAGCTGAATGGCCCAGCCGATCCTTTGCCGGTACTTGCGGCGGAGGAACTGGAGCCGAGTTTTCGCGCCGTCGTCGGACGAGATGGAGAACGTCGCGGCATTCGCCTGGAGCGGATCTATTGGAATGGCCTCAACCGCATGTCGGCGGCGGGCAGGGTGACGATGGCGGACATCGTCCAGTATACGGCCAAGCAGCTTCCTGATTCGGGCAATCTCGCCTCGTCGCTGCGCGTGATGAGCCTCAAATGGGCTCTCCACCGACTGGACGCGCTGGACGATGCTTCCTCGCTGGCGAACCTCAATGCGCTCATCCAGGCATCGCCGTCGCCGACCGTTCTCTTGACGCGCGAGAAGAAGATTCAACATTTCAACGACGCATTCCTAGGCATGCTTCGCCATCGCTTTCCGATGGGTGATGCGCCGCAATTGATAAAGACGCTTCGCTTTTCGATCGATACTCAGATTGAAGACGCGCTTGAGACCCTGAACCTTAACAGCGGCAAGACGCTCAACACCGGCTTTTCCATCGCCATCGGGTCCCAGCTTCTGAAGGGCCAGATCAACCTGGCGCTGGCCCCGATGCACCGCGTATCGATGCTGATCGGTTACATCGCCAAGTATTGATGCCGGAAGCGAGCGGCCAAAAAAACCGCCGCCAAAAAGGCGAGCGGTAAACGCGGCTACAGATTGGAGCTTCCGCTCAGAATGGCGTGCCTTCGCCAGGCGCGACGTCCAATGGCACCTTATTTGCAGCCACCGCCGCACCCTGAACGAGCGAACCATGCAGATAGCCCTTGTTGCCGCGGATCGAATAGAGCGGCAGATAGTCGGCAAGCCTGGTGTCGGGAAGAACGTCGTCGCGCATGTTGTCGAGAATATAGTAGCGCTCGCCGACCGCGACCGACAGGACCGCGTGATAGAAGTGGCGCTTCTGGTCGAAAAGCACGACGATTGCCATGTCGTTGAGATTAACGCCATCGCGGCTGAGCGCCGCCATCTTCAGGATGGCGAAATCCTCGCAGTCGCCTTCGCGCCGGGCGAGCGTCTCGGACGGCGTCGCCCAGTGGTCTTCGACCTTATAGACGTCGATGTCGCGGGCATAGCGGATGGTGTGATTGACTGTCACGTTGACCGCGTTCAGCTTGTCGCGAATGGAGGACTGCGCTGTTGCCGTAAACGAAGCCTGAATTGCCGTCGTGGCTTCGGGACAGGCGGCAGTGCAGGCGATCGCGGTGCCGGCGTCGATCTCGGCAAAGGTCGGCTCGAGCTTCTTCAGCGCCGCGAGGCGCTTGAAGGGAATGGCCACCGTGCCGAAAACGGAATTGCCGGCTGTCGTCTTCGCCACGCTTGGCGAAGCAAGACCCGCCGGGTTGGCAAGCGGCGCTGCCGCCGGAGCAATTTCCAGCGACTTGGTGAGCCGGGCAAGATCGAGAGTGCTGACGGAGTGCGTGACGTTGCCCAGGGCAAATCCGACAAGCTCTACCATGCCGCCAAGTGTTCCTGTACGGGCCATTTGGATCGCCGCATCTGTAATCGGTGTATTCCAACGGGAAATTTCCGACATCGGCGCCTGACCCGCAGTCGCGCCCACTATTCCGCACGTTGCGGTGAAGTATAATGAGGCTATTGCGCCAAATATAGTTCTGATTTTCCGCATGTCTATTGCTGCCAGATGCCGTTCTTCAGGAGCAGACTATGCGGCGGCCATAAATATGCGGTGTGGAAGGATGGATAAATTCAAGTACAAATATTAGGAAGAGCTATATTAAAATTTTATGGATTAGCTGGCGCGGTGTTTTCGGCGCGCGATCGCCTCGGGCGAGCTACGGCGTTTTCTCACCGCTAGACCGTTTCCGGCGCATACGTTGCCTTCCAGTCACACTCGCCGGGCTATCGCGCGTGACTACTCATTTCGAGCTATTTTGATGTGCGCAGCGGCACGCTAGCTTTGAGACGTAAGGCAACGAGCCGCCGACGCGGCGTCATGTATTCGTGTCGGCGATTCGTCTTCAAAGCAGCTTGAAATCCTGGCTATGTCTTTGATTAGCGAATAAGAACGCCTTTCCTCAGATGGCGCGAAGCTTTCGTATGGGAGGACACGCCGGCATTGCCTTGTTCCGGTGACGTGTGCGGCGACCGCGCTCCTGACTACCCCTTTCGGAGGAAGAGCACCTGGGAACGATAGCTAGCTCGTTGGCGCTGCACTAGATCCTGGAAATTTCAATATGGTGCGGACGACGGGGGTCGAACCCGTATGACCGAAGTCGAGGGATTTTAAGTCCCTTGCGTCTACCAGTTTCGCCACGTCCGCGTGCCCTGTCTTTCAAGCACTGGCACGATTCAGTCAAGGCGCTGATTTGGGGTCCATGGCTATATTTTGAAAGGCGGTCGGGATTTGGGTCACAGCTGCTGGCGGGGAGTTGGCGATTTCAAAGCTGATCATCAAGCCTTCGCGAACACGCGCGAGGTCGCGGATGTGCGTCTACGAAATGAGAGCGCCAACTGTCTGGTTGAGGGATCATAGTTCGGGCCATTCGAGGAGCTTCGACCGGATCGCCTGCATCCAAGTCTCGCCGCTTCGCTTCTCTGTTCAAAAGGCTTGAACCTGAGAGCCTGGGCGCATCAGAGGGCAGGGGGATGACGCCTGCCGTCTGACGTTGCTGCTCAAAATGTCGTGTCTTCGCCAGGGGGGGCTTCCAGTGGCACTGTATTTGCAACGACCGCGGCATTCTGAACGCGCGATCCATGCAGATAGCCCTTGTTGCCGCGGATCGAATAGAGCGGCAGATAGTCGGCAAGCATGGTGTCGGGAAGAACGTCGTCGCGCATGTTGTCGAGAATGTCATAGCGCTCGCCGACCGCGACCGACAGGACGGCGTGATAGAAGTGGCGCTTCTGGTCGAAGAGCACGACGATTGCCATGTC
The DNA here is from genome assembly GCF_052113965.1 of Rhizobium sp. RAF56. Taxonomy (NCBI): domain Bacteria; kingdom Pseudomonadati; phylum Pseudomonadota; class Alphaproteobacteria; order Hyphomicrobiales; family Rhizobiaceae; genus Rhizobium; species Rhizobium sp. RAF56. The sequence goes on along the minus strand of NZ_JBFRDU010000024.1, from coordinate 80,873 downwards.
GTTGAGATCGACGCCATCGCGGCTGAGCGCCGCCATCTTCAGGATGGCGAAATCCTCGCAGTCGCCTTCGCGCCGGGCAAGCGTCTCGGACGGCGTCGCCCAGTGGTCTTCGACCTGATAGACGTCGATGTCGCGGGCATAGCGGATGGTGTGATTGACGGCGACGTTGACAGCGTTGAGCTTGTCGCGAAGGGAGGACTGCGCGGTTGCCGTAAACGAAGCCTCAATTGCCAACGTGCTCTCGGGGCAAGCGGTAGTGCAGGCGATCGCGGTGCCAGCGTCGATCTCGGCAAACGTCGGCTCGAGCTTCTTCAGCGCCGCGAGACGCTTGAAGGGTATGGCCACGGAACCGAACACGGAATTGCCGGCTGCCGTCTTCGCCGCGCTTGGCGAAGCAAGTCCTGCCGGGTTGGTAAGCGCCGCTGCGGTTGGAGTGCCCTGCAGCGACTTGGTGAGCCGCGCAAGATTGAGAGTGCTGACGGAGTGCGCGACATTGCCCAAGGCAAATCCGACAAGTTCGGCCGGCCCGCCGAGTGTTCCGGAACGAGTGACTGTTATAAGCGCTGAGACCGATCTATTTTTGTAGAAAACTCCTTTTTGTTGATTTGCAGTCGCATTCGCCGCGATGCAAGCAAATAATAAGTATATGATGGTGACTAACCTGATTGAATTCTTCGCTTTCCACATGGTTATTGCTCCGTCAGATCTAGTTGTTAAAGATCAGCTGCGAGGCAGGCCATAATTGTCTGTGTGGAAGGGTAAGTAAGTTCGAATCGATGTATTCGATTTCAAAATGCGATTGATTTCGAGGCGTCGATGCTCCGGTTCGGGCCTAGTTCAGGCGCTGACGAAGGAGCAGTTGCTTGAGCACTCAGGTTGAGGCGACTATCGGATATGCGCCGCCAGATTCAAGGCGCGATGACGCTGCTCGCGCTTCAACAGTCTAGCCCGATTTTCTCGTCGTCGCTTCGATTTTTACGAATGGCTTGTAAAGCCAACCCAATCGAGATTGCGAAACTCAATTACGGCTGGTGTGATTTCTCATATATTTCAATAGGGCGCGGACACCCGGATCCCAGCCGTATGACCGAAGTCGAGAAATTCCAAATCGAGAAATTGTCCATGCTGGGATAGATAAAGCCCTTGAGGCGCATCGTTCCGCGGTCACGATATGTGGCGAGGCGGCGGACGCGTCGCATGCGATTGAAAGCAGCGCTCGATGCGGTTATCACGCGGGTAATCGCGTTCATCATGCGGATGATGCGTTTCCGCGAGCGGTTCGACGGTATGACCGCCGCGGCTGCAATGCCGACGATCGTTTCGGGCAAGGAGAACGATCGTGCTGTCGAAGCAAACTAGAGCATGATGTCGTCCGAAAACCACGTACACATTTCGGCATCATGCTCTAGCAGCGGGGATGGCATATCGGCTGAAGCGCCTATGTACCATCGCCCACTTATCATGACGTTCCGGCAGATCGCGCCAATCTGCTCTCGAACGCAAAACCCAATGTTGCAAAAATAAAGTGCTGCCCGAGCCAGTGTGTCCCGGTTGTCAGCCTGGTACGGTCACAGGGGCGCAATCGCTAGCCCGCGCGCCTCGTTCCATTCATATCGCTTCACCGTCATCGAAAGGCAGTCGTAGTGAACCCGATCGCCGATGAAGCAGCGATCAACTGATGTGGGAATGCGGAATATATGAACAGTCCTAGCTGCTTGTCTGTCAGCTTCCCGACCCTTCCGATGCGGGATGCTTCATGTCGCCTAGGCAGTCGGTGATTATGTGATCCGCTGAATGATCGTGACCCCGGCCATGGATCTGATTCAAAATTCGGCCCCGGGGGCGGGCCGCATAGATGCGTGACTATAAAGCCAATATATCCTCCGTCGCTACGACGGAATGTCGGAATGGCAAAAGTGTAGCAACGCCATCAAGTTTCCAATGGCGAGATCTAAACTCTATGTCAGGTTGTGCAACTATTGAATTTCAGTTTGCACACTAGCACCCTTTTATATTCGTGGATAGAACTTTTTTTAAAAATACTCTCCTAATAGTCGAAAAAATTGAAACAGGTTGTGGCGTTCGGTTTACGAGCCACGCGGGTGAGTAGTTTTTGAGAAGCCGTTACTGATGGCAAGATACAGCTATACTCTCGCATAGACGTCCCGGATCTGGGTCATGTAGTAACTCCCGGGGGAGTTTGCGATTTCGAGGCCCAGCACCACGCCTTCGGGAACTTCCGCGAATGTCGCGCGATGTCCGTCGGTGAAATAGAGCGCCAGCTGCCTGGATTCGGGATCATAGCTCAAGCCTTCGATGAGCTTCGACTGGATCGGCTTTATCTCCATATTTGCCTCTTTTCCTGTCCGTTTCAAATGGCTCGAACCCGACATCCTGTCCACATCGGATGACAAAGGGACCGACGCCCAGCGCATGTCTTATGCCTGTTGAGCCGATGGCGCGTTCTCCGCGCCGCCCAGGTCCAGGACACGTACAGCGCCTGGGCTGACGGCATCTCCTTCGGCCCGCTGCATTCGCCTCGATAAAAACATCGCCAAATGGAAAAGTATGCGTGCAGCCGTGGCTCCGGCGAGCACGCCTGCGGCTTTTACCAGCGCGTCGTCGAAGCGGGCATGCCGGGTCGGGGAGAGTGCCTGCAGCAATTCCAAGCCCGGTGCCGACAGCGCGAGCAGGATGGCGATTGACTTCCAGTGACGCGGATAGGCGCTGACGAAGAGCAGCGCCATGACCGCGAACGCTCCAGCGCGATCACTGCCCACCTCCGTCATCGTGTGTGGGCGCAAATCGATCGGGCAGATCGTAACGAAGAGGATGGCGACCAGCGAGAGCCAGGCGGCGGATTTTATAAGGCGGTCTATGGGCATGGGGTCAAGGTAACGTGTCGCATGGCGTAAATAAGGCTTCTTCCAAAGCTGTCGTCGAGCAAGGTTAAGACCGCGATGGCCGATTGCCGCCGCAATGTTCCATCCTGAGACATTTTTGCGCGCGGATTGATGCTGTTCGTCGCGATGGCGGATCGATGCGAGCAAGGTGAGCGGTACCTGCATGCCATGGCGATTCGCTCCCGTGGCGACGTGGACAGGGCGAAAATTCGCGTGAAAACGGTGGGAGAGGGCTTGCAGGGACAAATTTGGCGCCGATTTCCTGCTTGGAAATGGCGAAACCCGCCGCAACCGGGTGAGCCGGATGCTGCGGGTTCCTGACCATCGTCATGATGGCTGGCGGTATAGAAGCAGCCGCATGGCTTCTGTCAATTCACGCTTTCTTGGGGCGAGCGCCGCCTCCTGCGAGAATTCGCGAGTGTGGCAATCGCGACCCACCGAGAACGACGAGATTTACGGGTGAACGGCTTTCTTTCGTCGCGCCTGCCTGCGATAGAAGATCATCGCGCAACAGGAACCTGACCCCCGTGAGAACGAACGACGTCGATAGCGCAGCCGAGGCCTTACGCAGCCTGTTTCCGGCAACGCCCTTGCAGCTCAACGAGCATCTCTCCCAGCGCTACGGCGCAAATATCTGGTTGAAGCGCGAGGATCTGACGCCGGTGCGCTCCTACAAGATCAGGGGGGCGTTCAACTTTTTCCGCAAGGTGATCGCCGCGGGCGGTACGGACAAGGTGTTCGTCTGCGCATCGGCCGGCAACCATGCACAGGGTTTTGCTTTCGTCTGCCGCCATTTTGGTGTCCAGGGCGTCGTCTACATGCCCGTGACGACGCCGCAGCAGAAGATCGACAAGACGCGCACCTTCGGCGCCGGATTCATCTCCATCAAGCTTGTCGGCGATTTCTTCGACCAATGCTATCAGGCGGCGCGCGAACATGTGGAGCGGATCGACGGGGTCATGGTGCCGCCGTTCGATCACGAGGACATTATCGAGGGGCAGGCGACGGTCGCGGCAGAAATCGCCGAGCAACTCCCGGACGGCGTCGTGCCCGATCTTGTCATCCTGCCGGTCGGCGGCGGCGGACTTGCTGCCGGCATCACTGGCTATCTGGCCGACACGCTCCCGAAGAATGCCTTCCGTTTTGCCGAGCCCGCCGGCGCGCCGAGCCTCAGACGCAGTATCGAGGCGGGTAAAGTCGTAACGCTGCCCAAGGTCGACAACTTCGTCGATGGCGCGGCCGTCGCGCGCATCGGCGACCTCAATTTTGCAGCCCTTCGCGATTTTTCTGCCGATCAGGTCATGCTGATGCCTGAAAATGCCATCTGCGTAACGATCATCGACATGCTCAACGTCGAGGGTGTGGTGCTCGAGCCTGCGGGGGCGCTGGCGATTTCCGCGATCGAGGCACTCGACCGCGAAAGCATTCGCGGCAGGACAGTCGTCGCGGTCGTCTCCGGCGGCAATTTCGACTTCGAACGGCTGCCCGACGTCAAGGAAAGGGCGATGCGGCATGCGGGGCTGAAGAAATATTACATCCTGCGGCTTGCCCAGCGCCCCGGTGCGCTGCGCGACTTCCTCAATTTGCTGGGACCGGAAGACGACATCGCGCGCTTCGAATACCTCAAGAAGAGCGCGCGCAACTTCGGCTCGATTCTCATCGGCATCGAGACCAAGGACGCTCAGAACTTCGCGCAGCTGACGGCCAATTTCGAGGCGGCCGGTTTAGGGTTTGAGGACATTACGGAAAACGACATCCTCGCAAGCATGATCATTTGAGCTTTGCGGCGTCCTGCCGCCATGCTAAAGGCGTAACATGGCTTCGTTCTTGTCCAGCATTCTGTCTATTTTCACCGGTGGCGCAAAGCCGGCAGCCGAGGCTGCGGGGGGCGGTTCATCCGTCGCCGAGCCACAGCTTTATGGCGAGTGCACGATCCATGCCACGCCGCAGCGCGAGGGCAATCAGTTTCGGCTGGCAGGCAGGATCGAGAAGCAGGTGAACGGCGAGACGCTGGTGCGCAACTTTATCCGCGCCGACGTCTTCACCTCCCTCGACGATGCCGTCGAGACGACGTTTCGCAAAGCCCATCAGATCATCGACCAGCATGGACCGTCGCTCTTCAACGACGGCGAGAAGGTTCGCCAGGTTTAAGGCCGGGCTTCGGCCGCCACTCAAAATTCGTGTTCGACCGCATTTTTCGAACTGCCGTTGGTGCACTCGCGAGTCTTTCTCCACATCCTGCGTAAACTTCAGCGCCACGCGTCTCCCGAGACGCACGATGGGCGTTGTAGCGCCTTGAAATGCCGCATAATTTTGCCCTTAAATCGAATCTGATTTAGGGCATTATGCTGTAGCGGCGGGGAATCGCCGTGCCGGTCGTCCAGCGAGCTGGGCGAAGTGGCGATTGTTTGCATTCTCGAATAATCCTTCCTTAAGCAGGCTTGGAGTCTAAGGAAGAGAAACAGGCAACCATCCAGACCGGTGAGGGCAAGCTGCACCGGACCAAGGCGGCGTAATGGAATTCCTCAATCTCGGCCTGCTGGTGTTCGAGGCGATCGCATATTTCTCAGTGATGGTTACGCTGTTGCACTTCCGGCACCGGATTGGCCTTGGGGTTTTCCTGACCGCGCTCGGCGTGATGCACTTCATGGAGACCTATCTAGCTGCCGTCTTCTATGTGCAGCTCCCCTTCGGAATGGTTTCGCCAGGCTCCTCGGTCTTCTTTGCGGGCAAGCTGATGGTGATCCTGATGCTCTATCTGGAGGAGGATGCCGCGACCGTTCGCCAGCCGATCTACGGACTTTTCTTCGGGAATTTGCTGACTGTCGGCATTGCCTGGTTCCTGCAATTTCATGCGACCGTCGAAGTTACGCCGGGACGGGGCGCCGATATCAGCTTCCTCAGGGAAATGGGCTGGCTGATGGTCTGGGGAACGACGCTGCTCTATCTCGATTCGCTCGGGATCATCCTGCTCTATGAAAAGCTCGGCGGCTTGCTGCAGCGCTGGGTCGTGCTCCGCTTCATGATTTCGGGGCTCGTCATCCTGACGTTCGATCAGGTCGGATTCTACTCCGCTCTGCATATCTTCGTCGATGCACCCGCCGCCGTTTTCTGGGGAGGATGGAAGGCGAAGATGCTTGCGGTTTGCATCTATTCCGCGCTTTTCGCCGTCTATCAGTTCAAGGTCCGGCGCCAAAGCTGGATGATCGGCAAGCGGGCGATCGGCGACGTCTTCAACGATCTCACCTTCCGGGAGCGCTATAACGATCTGCTGGCGCGCACCGGACGCGACATGCTGACCGGCGTCTTCGACCGCAGCCGCATGGAACTCGAGGGGCCGCAGATGGTGCGCAACGGTCTGGCATCTGACAACGCGTTGACGGTGGTGTTGATCGACGCCGACCATTTCAAGGAGGTGAACGATCATTTCGGACATCTCGAGGGAGACGGGGTCTTGAAGGCGGTGGCGTCGCAGCTTGCGGGCGCACTGCGCTCGCCCGATCGGCTCTTCCGCTTTGGAGGTGAAGAGTTCGTCGTGCTTGCGCCGCGCACTGACCATGCGGAGGGGCTGCTGTTCAGTGATCGCCTGCGTGCGCAAGTCGAAAAAAACGTCTCCAATCCGGCCGGCCAGCCGATAACCATCAGCTGCGGCGTAGCGACGCTGGGCGACGACGGCGTCAACCTGAACGCGTTGCTCGCAAGCGCCGACGCGCGGCTTTACCATGCCAAACGCAGCGGCCGTAATTGTGTGGTCGGCCGAGCGGGCAAGGTCGTTGCCGCCTGAACGTCAAAAGTGGCCGGTGGAAGACCGGCCGCTTTTCACTACTGTCCGTAAGAGCTTAAGCTGCGAGCGCCAGTTCGTTTGCGCGAGCCTTGGCGGCATCGATCGCCTTTTCCGCGGCTTCGGGGCCGAAGGCAAGCCCTTCGACATAGACCGTTTCCACGTCAGTGATGCCGATGAAGCCGAGCACCGACTTCAGGTAGGGAACCGCGTGGTTCAACGAAGCGGCCGGACCCTGCGAGTAAACGCCACCCGAGGCCAGGACGATGTAAGCCTTCTTGCCGGTCGCAAGGCCGACTGGGCCGTTCTCGCCGTACTTGAACGTGCGGCCGGCGCGGGCGATGTGGTCGATCCAGGCCTTCAGCGACGAATAGATGTTGAAGTTGATGAGGCCAGTCCCGATCACGAGCGTGTCGGCGGCAAGAAGCTCATCCACGAGCGCGTCGGAAACCGTCACTGCGTTGGCTTCTTCCGTTGTCCGGGCTTCGGCCGGCTTGCGGATGGAGGCGGTGAAGAGATCGTCGATGTGCGGCAGAGGCTGGGCTGCGAGGTCCCGATGAACGATCGTCTGGCCCGGGTTCTGGGCCTTGATCTTTTCGGCGAGATCCGTGGCGATGCTGGTGGATAGCGAATCGGAGCGCGGGCTGGAGGTCAGAAGCAGGATCGATGACATGACAGCTATTCCTTTTGAACTTGGTTTCTTCAGGCCCATGGAGGTCTCGGGCCGTCCGTTCGAAGCAAGAGATAAGTCTGGGTGACTATCGATTAAACTGTGATAATGTAGATCGTGATTATCGATGAAGTGGATGGATCATGCTTCCCAATCCGACGTTGGATCAACTGCAGGTGTTTCTCGCCGTTGCCGAGAGCGGCAGTTTTTCGGCGGCCGCCCGCGCCCTCAATCGCGCGCAGTCCGTCATCAGCTACACGATCGCAAATCTCGAGGCGCAGGTGGAAATGCCGCTCTTCGAGCGAACGGGATCACGTCAGCCGCGACTGACGGAGGCGGGCACCGCCATGCTCGAGGATGCGCGCCGCATCCTTTCTGATTTAGAGATCATGCGGGCTCGGGTGAAGGGCCTGAAAGCGGGCCTGGAAGCGGAAGTCGCGGTCGCCATCAGCGTGATGGTACCGGCGGATGCCATGGTCGACGTGCTCGGCGAATTTCGCGAGCACTTTCCCTCCGTGTCTTTGCGGTTGGACGTGGGCGAGTTGGGCGTGGTCATGGATCTCGTGATGAGCGGACGATCGACGATCGGCATCGGCGGCGCGGTTCTGAAGCAGGACGATGCGCTGGTTGCCGAGCGGATAGGCCAGTCGTTCATGATTCCGGTGGCCGCGAGCCATCACGCGCTAGCGAAGCTCGGCCAGCCGTTGACGCTTGCCGATGTGCGCGAGGAGGTGCAGTTGGTCGTCACCGATGCCTCGGGGCTGACCAAGGGCAGGGACTTCAATGTGCTCTCCTACAAAACCTGGCGGGTCAGCGACGTCGCCACGAAATACTATCTGATCCGCGGTGGGCTCGGCTGGGGCGGGCTGCCGCTTTCGTTCGTTCGCGAGGACCTCGAAAGCGGCCGTATGGTGCGCCTCGATCTCGACGCCTACGAGCAGCGGGACTATCCGATCTACGCCATGCGCAGGCTGGCCAGCCCTCCGGGGCCGGCGGCCGCATGGATGATCGAGGCGTTCCGGTCGCGTCTGGCGTTGTGCCCGACCTCGGCGGATTATCTGACAGGGGAGGCTGCAGCCGGAGCTGCCGCAAAAGTCGCCGCCGAGTGACATCCTGGTTTCCTGCGGCGACCGAGAGCAGGTTGCTCAAAGCAACAGGCGGAACTTGTGGAAGCCCTCGGCGCCGTCGCCGGCATCCTCGATCTTGACGCCTTTTACCGCGCCTAGAAAATCCTTGGCCTTCGGGGCGCTTTCAAAAAGCACGGTGGTGCCTGGCAACGGCTTGAACGTCCAGTTGGCGTCCGCCGTGGGATTGATGGTGCCCTGCTCATGGACGTAGCGAACGATCACGTCCCGGTTGGTGTCGGGCGCCTGGAAAACGACCTTGTCAGCGGCGATTTCCGGGAACTTGCCACCGCCGCCGGCACGGTAGTTGTTGGTGACGACCAAGAATTTCTGCTCAGAATCAATTTGTTTCCCGCCGAAGCTCAGGCTTTGGATGCGGTGCGCATCCACGTTCGCCAGCTTGCCGTCGTCGTCGAAGCGGCGCGGCTGAGACAAGTCGATCTCGTAGGTGACGCCGTCGATGACGTCGAAATTGTAGGTGGGGAAGCTCTGGTTCAGGAGTGCCGCATCCTTGGCGCCCGGCTGGATCTGGTTGAACATGGCGGCAGACATCTCCAGCCAGTTCTTCACCTGCTCGCCGTTGATGACCACCGCCTGCACCGTATTGGGATAGAGATAGAGGTCGGCAACGTTCTTGATGGCGATGTCACCGGCGGGGACGTCGGTGTAGTAGTCCACGCCGTTTCGTCCGCCGGCCTTGAAAGGTGCGGCTGCCGAAAGCACGGGCAGATCCTTGAACGCGGTATCCTTCAGCATGTCCTTGATGTACCAGCTCTGCGCCTGGTTCACGATTTGCACCGAGGGGTCGTCGGCAACGAGCGCGAAATATGAGTAGAGCGGCGCCGACGTTTTGCCCACGGGCGTGCGGACGTAGGCGAGCGTTGCTTCGTGCTCGGTCTTGGTTGCTTCGACCACTTCCTTCTTGTCGGCGACATCCGCGATCACCTTTTTCTTGTCGTCGCGGTGATAGATCGGGCGCGCCTCGGCAGTGAAGTCGACGATCTTCCAGCTCTTGCCGTCCTTTTCGAGAAGGAGGTCTATCAGGCCGAGATGCGACCCCCAGAAGCCTGCCATCACGGCGGGCTTGCCCTGTAGCGTGCCTTTCACCGGATCGGCGGCCTTGATGCCGTCCCAGCTCTTGGGACCGGGGAAGACGAGATGCTGATGACCGGTGAAGATCGCATCGATGCCGTCGACGCCAGCGACGTACAGCGAGGCATTCTCCATCCGGTCGGAGGCGCTGGTGCCGTCGATGCCGGAGTGTGAAAGGGCAATGACGATGTCGGCGCCTTCTTCCTTCATGGCGGGTACCCAGGCCTTGGCCGCCTCCACGATGTCACGCGTTTGAGCCTTGCCTTCGAGATTCTTCATGTCCCAGAGCATGATCTGCGGCGGTACGAAGCCGATGAAGCCGATCTTGATCGGGCTCTCGGTGCCCGTGCCATCCTTGATCGTCCGCTCGAGGATCACGTACGGCTTGAAGAAAAGATCGTCCTTCTTCGGATCGGAAGCGAGCCTACCCTTGGTGAGGTTGGCGCAGACGATCGGGAAGTTGGCGCCCGAGAGCACCTTGAACATGAAATCGAGGCCGTAGTTGAACTCGTGATTTCCGAGCGTTCCGACGGAGTAGTCGAGCGTATTCATGGCCTTGATGACGGGATGGACATCACCCTCCTTCATTCCGCGCTGATAGGCGATATAGTCGCCCATCGGGTTGCCCTGGAGCACGTCGCCATTGTCGACCAGAAGGGAGTTGGTCGCCTCCGCGCGGATCTTATCGATGATCGTTGCCGTGCGCGACAGTCCCATCGTGTCGTTCGGCTTGTCCGCATAGTAGTCGTAGGGGAGGACGTTGACGTGGATGTCCGTCGTTTCCATCAGGCGCAGATGGGCCTGATTGGCAGCCGCGCGTGCGGAGAAGGGATGCAAGAGCACGAGGCTGGCGGCGGCGCCGAGGCCGCGCAAAACAGAACGACGCGAGAACGCCGGCGAACCGAAATCAATAGGCATCAAAAAACTCCTCGATCAGCAACATTTTCACCTTGCGCGACCTCAAGATACTCACTGCCGTCGCAAGGTAAAAGATTGGGCGCTGGCCCCAAAGGGCCAGGTCTTAAGATGAGGATGTGCATCAGCCGCGTGACAGGAATGTGTTGGGCAAGCTGGCGGACGAGCTTCGTCGTCAGCGCCTGAGGACCGGCACGACGTCCTTGTGGAAGAAGCGGAAATAGGAATTCACTTGCGCGGAAGCATTGGAATTCTTGGCGAATTCGACGCCGAGGCGGCCATCGCGTGCCCAGCGCACGATCCCTTCAAGCTTGCCGAGGTCGTCGCATTCGAAAATGACCTTGCTTCCCGTCGCACCGTGGAACGGCCCGGCGAGTTCGACGGCAATTCCGGTGGTCGAGAGGTTGACGACGCGAGCCGCGGTTTCCTTGTTCAAATACTTGACACGCCCGAAGACCCGGCAGGGCCGCCGTGGCGAACCGCGAACGACGATATTCAGATTGTTCGGCACAGGTATTCCTCCTTTCAGATTTAGCGGATGCTAAAACAGAATAGGTTGAGAAACTCTAAGCTCGATCGTGAATTTTGCTTGTTGCCTTAAAGTCCGACGTTTGGGCGGTCGATAATCTCGCGGAGCGCGAAGCTTGAATTGATCTTGACGACATGCGGGAGCGCGGAAAGCCAATCGCGATGGATACGCTCGTAGTCTTCAAGGTCGCGCGCGGCCACTCTGAGGATATAGTCGTATTCCCCGGACATGAGATAGCAGACGAGCACGTTCGGGCACCGCTTCACCGCCGCTTCGAATTCCGCGAGTGTCTTGGCGAATTGGCCGGAGAGCGAGATGTGCACGACGGCGATCATCTTGTAGTCCAGCGCCTTGTGCGCCAGCCGCGCATGGTAGCCGCCGATGGTGCCGTTCTTTTCGAGGATGTCGAGCCGCCGTGAGCAGGCCGACGGCGACAGGCCCACCTTGGCCGCCAGATCCGCGTTGGTTATCCGAGCGTTCTGCTGCAAGGCGCGCAGCATGGCAAGATCGATAGCATCAAGTGTCGACATTCGAAGATCCTTCGAATTATTGCGGCATTTCGCAATATTCTTCGAAAATTCGCGCTTATGCAAATTCTCTTTGCAAGGACATTTCACTGCGTTGGTGATTGGATTCCGCCATGGACGATCCGCGAAGCGGACGACGAGGAGGAGTGAAAAAAGCATGCGCATCGGTTGCCCGAAGGAAATCAAGAATCATGAGTATCGCGTCGGTCTGACGCCAGCTGCGGTGCGTGAATATGTGGCGCACGGCCACGAAGTATGGGTGGAGACCAAGGCCGGCGCCGGTATCGGCGCCGACGACGGCGCCTACGTGGCGGCCGGCGCGAAGATCGCGGCTTCGGCCAAGGACATCTTCGAAAAGTGCGACATGATCGTGAAGGTGAAGGAGCCGCAGCCCTCCGAGTGGGCGCAACTCCGCGAAGGCCAGATCCTCTATACCTACCTGCATCTTGCGCCCGATCCGGAACAGACCAAGGGTCTGATTGCCTCCGGCGTAACGGCGGTGGCCTACGAGACCGTGACCGATGACCGTGGCGGCTTGCCGCTGCTTGCGCCGATGTCGGAAGTGGCTGGCCGTGTGGCGATCCAGGCGGGCGCCACCGCTCTGCAGAAGGCCAATGGCGGACTCGGCATCCTGCTCGGTGGCGTGCCCGGCGTGCTGCCGGCAAAGGTCGCGATCATCGGCGGCGGCGTGGTTGGGCTGCATGCGGCAAGGATGGCCGCCGGCCTTGGCGCCGACGTCTGCATTCTCGACAGGTCGTTGCCGCGCCTGCGCCAGCTCGACGACATCTTCGCCGGCCGCGTTCATACCCGCTATTCCAGCATTCAGGCGCTCGAGGAAGAAGTCTTTGCGGCCGATCTCGTCATCGGCGCGGTGCTGATCCCGGGTGCGGCAGCGCCGAAGCTCGTGACGCGCGAGATGCTGACCGGCATGAAAAAGGGTTCGGTCATCGTCGACGTGGCTATCGACCAGGGCGGCTGCTTCGAGACCTCGCATGCCACGACCCATTCCGAGCCGACCTACGAGGTCGAGGGCGTTGTGCACTATTGCGTCGCCAACATGCCGGGTGCGGTACCCGTTACCTCGGCGCAGGCGCTCAACAATGCGACGCTGCAGTACGGTCTCGCTCTCGCCGACCGGGGCTTGCGGGCCATTGCCGAGGACAAGCACCTCAGAAACGGCCTCAACGTCCACAAGGGGCGCGTCACCAATCGCCCGGTCGCCGAAGCGTTGGGCTACGAGGTGCATGCTCCCGAAAGCGTACTCAACGTAGCGTAGTCACCATGCGGTGACGGTCAGATGAAGGCGCCGGGATCGTCAGAGCCGGCGCCGTTTTTCCTGTCTATGCGACATTGATAGCAATTGTTGCGCGCCGAGCGGACATGGACGTAGGCGATGCCGTCGCGGCCGAGCAGATCGGCTGCATAGGCAGGGATGTTCGCCGTCGGCGTCACCGCGCCCGTGCCGTAAACGATCCTGTTGTCGGCGTTGTAGCCGCGCACGATGAAATCGCGGCTCGATGCCAGAACGGGCGGCAGAACTTCCTCGGCCGCATAGCGGGCGCAAGGGTTCTTGTGCAGAAAGATCGGACCGGTTTCCGCGTAGGGCTGAAGCTCGGGAAACGGCCGATAGGCGAGGACCAGAAGCGGCTCGCCCGTGTCGATATTCCTGAGGCAGTGACGGCAAGGGTTGCCCGGACCGTCGGAAATCATCGTTTCCGGCGCGCGACCGTAGGCATCCGCGCCGCCGTTCCAGAAATGCTGGGCGTCTCTCGTCGGCATGGCGGCAAAGGCTATGTTGATCATGACAATTCTCCTTCTGGTGTCGTCATGATCCTGCCATTCAGCGCATCATTCCACCCGATTCCTGCAGGAGAGTTGAGGCGTTCGATGAACGCTTAGATCCATTGAGTTGGATCGCGCATCCCGTGAACCACGGCGACAATAAGAGCGCCATAGGGCGTGGGTTCATAAATGGCGATATAGCGGCCAGCTATGAGAATGCGGGCAGTCTCGCTCAACTCCGGCCGCGCGACACCCATCTCTGGATGCTGCCCGGCCAGCTCGAATTTTTCGAATAGGCGGTTAAGGGCTTGTCTGCTGCCGGCTCGTTGTTCACGGCGATGCTGCGCCAGATAGCGCGCATATCCTCTTGGGCGCGCGGAGTGAGCCGGTAGTGATTAGCCACGGGCGGAGCGGTCAGCTTTCAACCCGTTGAGGAAGACCACGGGGTCAACGTCCTCGCCTTCGCCGCTGGCCTTGCCTTGGTCATAGGCTCGCTTGAGCTGTTCAAGCTCAAGGAGGCGGACTTCCTCGCGCTGTTCCCATAGACGCAGGGCCTCTCGGACGATTTCACTATTGGAGGCGTAACCGCCACTATCGATCGCGCTTTGAATGCGCGCCGCCTGTTGGGGCGTGAGGGAGACGGTAAGGGTGCGCATGGCTTGAGCTTTCATTGCTAGATCTATAGCATACCTAACAAGATCTAACAATCTTTGTTGGTATTCCCGCTGTGTCCCGCCGGCCCAGCCGCGTGACGCACCCCTGGCTCAGCAGCCCTTTTTTGCCAGCTCCAGCAGCTCCTTGTCGCTCAGCGGCCGGACGATGCCGTGACCGGTCGCGACGGGCGAGAAGCCGAACATTTGATAGAGCTGCAGCGCACGCGGATGATCGAGATTGTTGGTCGTCGTGACGATGCGCGCAGGATCGAGTACCCATAGCGCATAGAGAGCCTGAAGCAGGAACCACTTGCCGATGCCGAGCCCCAGCGCGTGCTCTATCAAGCCGAAATGGCAAAGCTCGATGGTCTCGTCGTCCTCACGGTGATACTCGAAGAACCCACCGGGCGCACCGTTGACGTAGAGCACGCTGATCCCGGTCTTTTCACTGTGCAGGAGGGCTGCAAGGTCCTCGTCGCCCATGCGGAGCCGATCGACCCATTGCCAGCGCGAGCCCACCTGCCGGTAAAGATAGCGGTAGAAATCCAGCGGAATATTCGGCGCGCGCATGATCGCCGTCTGGATGTTGACGGGCACCGGCAAGCTCGCCTTGGGCGGCGCCGTCATTTCCAGCCGCGTGATCTGGACCTTCAGTGAGGTAGTTGATTTGACGATCATGGTGTCAGGCTTTGACTGGCGTCGGCGGGCCGGTGACGATGGGCGTGTCGGCGCGACTTCCCCATTCCGACCACGAGCCGTCGTAGAGGCGGTTATCCGTGTGGCCGAGCGATTCCAGCGCAAGTGTGACGATGGCGGCGGTGATACCGGAGCCGCAGCTGGTAACCACGGGCTTGGCGAGATCGATGCCCGCGTCGGTGATCGTCTGGCGCAGGTCCGCCAGCGACTTGAATTTCCCGTTGGTCGAGAAAACGCCCGAAGGCAGGCTGCGCGCGCCCGGCATGTGGCCGGAGCGCATGCCTTCGCGTGGTTCCGGTTCGCTCGCGGCAAAGCGGCCGGCGCTGCGCGCATCGGCGATCTGCACTGCACCGCTTGAAACGATGTCGCGCATCGTTCCGAGCGAGACGACACGGCCCGCGTCGAAGTTCGGCGTAAAGGTCGCCGGGCGTGGAGCGGGAACGGTCGTCTCCAGCGGACGCCCCTCCGCCTTCCATCCGTCCAGTCCGCCGTCGAGCACCTTGACGTTCGTGGCGCCCATGATGCGGAAAAGCCACCAGATGCGCGGCGCCGAAAAAATGCCGGGGCCGTCATAGATCACGATGCGGTCGTTTTCACCAATGCCGAGCTTGCCGACTTCCTCGGCAAAGAACGCCGGCGAGGGAACCGTATGCGGCAGGTTTGTCTCGTGGTCGGCGATCTTGTCGTGATCGAAGCGCACGGCGCCGGGAATATGGCCGGATAGATATTCCTCGTCGGCGTTGCGCTTCTGCGCCGGCAGGTAAAAGGCGGCGTCCACGATCTTCAGATCCGGCGCGCCAAGTTCGCCCTGCAGCCAGTCGGCCGAAACGACGTAACGGCTCTTGTCTTCACTCATGTCAAATCCTCCCGGCCAGGGTCACGCGTCCGCGTCCGGGGTGCCGAAGCGTATCCGGAAGCGGCGGTTTTCCTTGCCCTTCTTCTCGATCTTGGCGATGTGGATCGCCCCGACCTCCTGAGTCTCCGACACATGTGTGCCCCCGCAGGGCTGGCTGTCAACGGCGGAATTTTCGCCAATGCAAACAAGGCTAACGCGACCGAGCCCGGCCGGCGGGCGCACGTTCTTGGATTTGACGATACCGGGATTGGCGGCGAGTTCTTCGTCGGTGATCCATTGCACGTAGACGGGATGATTCGCGTTGACCAGCGCCATCAGATCGGCCGTCACCGCTTCCTTGTCGATGATGTCGGTCATGTCAAAATCGACGCGGCTCTCGTCCTCTCCAACGGCCGCGCCTGTTATCGGATAGGAGCAGACAACGGACAGGAGGTGGCAGGCGGTGTGCATGCGCATCAGCTTGTAGCGGCGCGCCCAGTCGATGTGCTGCACCACCTTTTCGCCGACGATGGGACGCGGTTCACCCTCAAGGGGAACATGGATGATGATGTCCTTCGTCGGCCCGTGCCGCGTCAGGCCGAGCGCGATGCGCGAGCCGTCGGCGCGTTCGAGGAAACCGGTGTCGCCAGGCTGTCCGCCCGACGTGGCGTAGAAGCACGTCTGGTCCAGTTCTATGCCGCCGTCCTCGTGCACGGCGGTAACCGTGCCTTCGGCGGTCGAGAGGTAGAAGTCGTCGCGAAAAAGGGCATTCACCGGCATATGGGGGTCACGCTTGGCTTTCGTAGGGGACGGGAATATCGGAATGCCGCGTCATCCAGGCCGGAATGGGCAGGCCTTTGGACTCAAGGAATTCCGGGTTGAAGAGTTTGGACTGGTAGCGATTGCCGTAGTCGCAGAGCACGGTCACGATGGTGCGGCCGGGGCCGAGGTCCTTGGCGAGCCGAACGGCGCCGGCAATGTTGATCGCGGTCGAGCCGCCGAGGCAAAGGCCTTCTTTCTCTACCAGGTCGAAGACGTAGGGCAGCGCTTCGGCATCGCTGATCCGGTAGCTGAAGTCGGGCGTGAAGCCTTCGAGGTTCGCGGTGATGCGGCCCTGGCCGATCCCCTCGGTGATCGATGAGCCCAAGGCTTTCAGTTCGCCGTTCTTGTAGAAATCGTAAAGGGCAGCCCCCTCAGGATCCGCGATACCGATCTTGATGTTCTCGTTCAGGGCTTTCAGACCCGCCGAAACGCCCGCAAGCGTCCCGCCGGAACCGACAGAGCAGATGAAACCGTCGACCCGCCCATCGGTGTCGCGCCAGATTTCCTGCGCGGTCGTTTCGATGTGGGCCTGGCGATTGGCGACGTTGTCGAACTGGTTTGCCCAGATCGCCCCATTTGGCTCGGTCCTTGCAAGCTCGGCCGCCAGCCGCCCCGAAATCTTCACGTAGTTGTTTGGGTTCTTGTAGGGGACAGCGGGCACTTCCACGAGTTCTGCGCCGAGCAGCTTCAACGCGTCCTTCTTTTCCTGGCTCTGCGTTTCAGGGATGACGATAACGGTGCGATAGCCGAGCGCGTTGGCGACCACCGCAAGCCCAATACCCGTGTTGCCGGCCGTACCCTCGACGATGACGCCGCCGGGCTTCAAGAAGCCCTTTCGTTCGGCGTCCCTGATAATGTAGAGCGCTGCCCGATCCTTGACCGACTGGCCCGGGTTCAGGAACTCTGCCTTGCCGAGGATGGTCGATCCGGTCGCTTCCGAAGCGCCCTTGAGCTTGATCAGCGGCGTGTTGCCAATGGCTTCGAGCACGGAGGGATGAACGCTCATGGATTCTGCCTTCTGTTTGATCCTACCTTATGAACGGTCTTTTCCCTTCACAAGGCAACCGAGACAAGAAATTCTGTTCTCCGCAATGGAATGCAGCGACAAAAAACGTTTTGCTTCCAACATAAATGGTTGATTGCGGACCGTTTTTCCGTGCGCCGCATCACGGCTGGCGTTGATCCGCAGGGCAGTCGGCTGAAAAGCAGCCACAATAGAGTGCTAGCCTGATCCTTGGGAGCTGGTCGGGAACGTCCCGGGTGTTCAATCGAGCCTGCCGAGGAGTAAGCCATGCGAGAATTCGTCGCCCGCCCCGAACATGGTGTGGTCTGGATTTCCGGTGCGAGTTCGGGAATAGGGCGGGCGCTTGCGCTCAAACTCGCGGGCGAGGGCTTCAAGGTGGCGGTTACCGCGCGTAGCCATGAGAAGCTTGTCGACCTGCAAAATGAGGCCGCAGACCTTTCGGGCAGCATCATCGTGCTCGACGGCGACGTCACCAATGCCGAAGACATGGAACACACGGTTGCTGCCATCGAATACCAGCATGGCAGCCTTGGCTTGGTGATTCTCAACGCCGGCATATGCCTGCCGGTGCATGGCGAAACGCTGCGGCGCGAGGACTTCAAGCGGAGTTTCGACATCAATCTCGGCGGCGTCGTCAATTGCCTGGTTCCGGCGGTTCGATTGATGAAGACGCAGGGACACGGCCAGATCGCCATCGTCTCCTCCATGGCCGGCTACGGCGGACTGCCGACATCCGCGGCCTATGGAGCCACCAAGGCGGCGCTCATCAACATGGCCGAGAGTCTGAAGTTCGATCTCGACAGGATGGGAATTCGCGTGCAGGTCGTCACGCCGGGCTTCGCCGAGGCGGCAGCGGCAAGCGGGCTTGCCATGCAGTCACCGCATTCTGCGGAGGCGGCGGCCGAGAGGATCGTCGCGGGTCTCAAGGGGCAGGCATTCGAAATTGCTTTTCCAGGGGCTCTTGCCTTGAGGTTGAAGCTGCTGAAATTCCTGCCCTATAGACTGTATTTTCGAGCCGTCATGCGGTGGGCCGAAAAGCCGGTTTCCGGCAGTCACC
This sequence comes from Rhizobium sp. RAF56, assembly GCF_052113965.1. Classification (NCBI taxonomy): domain Bacteria; kingdom Pseudomonadati; phylum Pseudomonadota; class Alphaproteobacteria; order Hyphomicrobiales; family Rhizobiaceae; genus Rhizobium; species Rhizobium sp. RAF56. The sequence continues at coordinate 62,463 of NZ_JBFRDU010000024.1, read as the reverse complement.
ACGCCGAGGCCCACCCCGCGGAATAGATGGTCTGTCCGGCAGACACTCTCGATCTCTCTCCATCCACCTTGCCTGGCACGCGGCGCGAGAAGCCGAACCCAAGAATTTAGTAAGTCTTGGAAACTGTTAGTTCAGATTTTTAAGATATCTAGCACCTCGGGAGAAGTCGGGGTGGAGAATATGTTCGAGTTTTATCGGAGTCGTGCCGGCAGGCAATTTCTTGCGTTGCTTGCCGCCGGCGTCGTGTTGTGGGTGCTGATCTTTGAACTTGACGTGCACGGATACCTGATTGACGTCACGCAGGCGTTCGGGGGTGGCGAAGGGATCCAGGGTCTTATCCTTGCCGTCAAGATCGCCGGGGCCATGAGCTTCGTCTACTCGGTCTTGCGCATATACGATCTGCGCAAGGAAATGGAATTGCGCAAGAAAGCGGAAGCGCGCGCCGACTGGACGGCGACGCACGACCATCTGACAAAGCTGCCGAACCGCTACGCCTTCGAGCGCGCTGTCATTCGCCCGCCGCTCGACGAGGACGAGAAGCCGCGCTCGGTCACGCTGTTTTCGATCGATCTCGACGGCTTCAAGAAGGTCAACGATCTCGTCGGCCACAAGGGCGGCGACGTTCTGCTCGCGGAAGTCGCCCGCCGGCTCAGCGCCTTTGCCGAGCCTTCCAGCGTCTACCGTTTCGGCGGCGACGAGTTCATCATCATCGCTAGGGGCCTGACGCCCGAGAAAGAGCACGCCTTTGCGCGGATGATCATCCAAGCGATCACCCGGCCGATCATGATCGGCAGTTTCTCGGCAGAGGTCGGGGCGAGCATCGGGCATGCGCGAATGGGGGATCATGGCGATACGCTCGAAGCCGTCGCGCATTGCTCCGACGTCGCCATGTACGAGGCCAAGAGCCGGGGACAGAACAATGCGCTCGTCTTCAGCCCGGCCATGCAAAGCAAAGTCGTCGAGAGCGCTCTCTTCGAGGCAAAGCTCAGAAGCGCGATCGAGCACGGCGCAATCAAGCCCCACTATCAACCTCTCGTCTGCCTGCGCACCGGCAGCGTCTGCGGCTTCGAAGCGCTGGCGCGCTGGATCGATGCGGATGGCATAAGCATTCCGCCGCAGACCTTCATTACCGTTGCCGAGGAGAGGGGCCTGATCACCGAGCTCTTCAAGCAGCTTCTCGCCCAGGCATGCGAGGATGCGCGCCGCTGGCCGGATGACGTCATGCTCTCCTTCAACATTTCGCCGGTGCAGATGGAAGACCGGCTGCTGGCCTCGCGTATCCTGAAAATACTGGCGAACGCGGGTCTTGAGCCGCAGAGGCTCGAAATCGAGATCACGGAAAACGCCCTGATCGACGATCCCGATCTGGCGGCGCTGATCATCGAGGAGTTGCACGAAGCGGGCGTCCAAGTCGCGCTCGACGACTTCGGCACGGGCTATTCCAGCCTGTCGCAGCTCGCGCGTTACAAGTTCGACAAGATCAAGGTCGACAAGAGCTTCGTCGCCACCTACGCCGACGATGAGCGCCAGGAAAAGATAATCCGCGCCATGCTGGGGCTCGGCCGCAGCCTGAACATCAAGACGACAGCCGAAGGAATAGAACGCCACGGCCAGCTCGCCTACCTCCTCGGCCACGGCTGCGACATCGGCCAGGGCTATCTCTTCGGCAAGGCGATGCCGGCCGAAGCGGCATTGGAGTTCGTGCGGGAACGCGAAGCGATCCTCAGCGCATAGATGATTGCGCTGTCAGGGTGCCGGGGCGGGGGCAGGACTTGGCCACGCCCCCATGTCTTGCGGCGGAGCGACAGGTCGCCCCCGCAGTCTCGCTTTGCGGCACACCCTAGAGCCCTGAAACCTTCCTGAGGTCGTCGTTTATTCTGGACTGCCAACCCTTGCCAGTCGCTTTGTAGTGCTCAACCAGATCCGGATCGAGCCTGATGGTGACCGGGGTCTTGGTCAATTCCGCCTTGGGCCTGCCGCGTTTGGCAATCTCTCGATCGATGTTCGCGGCAAGATCGGGAAGCACCTCGCGCATGGGCCTAAGACCGGCGATCTGCTCATCGGTCAGCTCTGGATTGTCAGGATCGGATGCGATCATCTCCTGAATTTTCGCCTCCTCCTCATCGGTGAGTGGGCGCCTCGACGAAAACTTGATAGACATCAGGTTCTCCTTTCCTTGGTACTTGCCGGCCGCATGGAGATGATGGAGAGAGCTTCCGAGCCAACCGGACGGAAGATGACCGCAATGATCGTCTGGCCTTCCAATTCACCTACGGCCACGAATCGGTCTGCCTTTGCGGATCCGAATTTTGCATCACGAAAGAACTCGAGCGTCAGGTCGGCAAAGTCCAAGTTATGTTTGACAATGTTCGTTTGGCGCTTCGGTTCGTCCCAGACGATCTTCATATAATGTACGTACAATAATTTAATTTACTCGGCAATGATTATTTGTACATGCGGCGATCAGGATGCAACGACAGGCCGAGGGATGTCGCTCCGAGTTCGAAGCTAAAGCATTGATGTTCTGAAGGAAGATGTTGGAGGCCTCGCCCGGAATTGAACCGGGGTACGAGGATTTGCAGTCCTCTGCGTCACCACTCCGCCACGAGGCCATCCGTATAAGTAAAGGCGAGTGATGACGGGCGTTTAGAATGAATCTCAGCTGAGTGCAATAGGTTTGCGCGTCTCTTCGATCATTTTTGACGATTGCGTAAAAAAGCGGTGACCTTGCATCGCCAGGAGCAGGGAAGCGTCGCCCGAACCAACCCACAGGTCGCCGGCGGAGGTCGTGGTGAGCAACTATTCCGCAGGCCGGCGCTTCTTCGTCCACCAGACGCTGAGCCGTCGTCGCCAGCGGCGGACGATCGCCAGATCGTGCGAGAGCACCAGGAGGCCGAGCGGCACCATCCAGAAGCCCAGTACGGGCAGGAAGCCCAGAAAGCCGCCGAGGACGAGCATGAAACCGAGCGTCATGCGCCATAGCCGCGATTGCGGCAGCGGCAGCCGTACCGAGCCCAGGATCAGTTGGTGATTGGCATGGTCGATGCCGAAGATTTTTCCGTTTTCCGGGCTTTTCACGCGTCTCTCGAATAGGATGTCATTGCGGTCGGTCATCCACAGGAGATGGTGGCGCGGGGAAATATTGCAAGCGAAAGACAGATTCTTGAAAAAATCGCTTGGCAAATCGGCAAAGCATTTGTATTACGCCGCCAACGCCGCGACAGCGCGGTGTTCCCTGGTAGCTCAGCGGTAGAGCATTCGACTGTTAATCGACAGGTCGCCGGTTCGAATCCGGCCCGGGGAGCCAGTTTCTGAAAGGGTCGCGCCAAGTGCGCGGCCCTTTTTCTTTTGAAATCAAACGAGATAGCCGTGCCTGTTCGCACGGCCCTTGCGCCTTTTCTAATATTCCTGCCGCGTCGGACGGAAGAGGATCTCGTTGACGTCCACGTCCTCCGGCTGGCTCATGGCGAAGGCCACCATGCGTGCGAAGGAATCGGCTGGGATCGCCATTTCGTAACGCTTGCGGACCGCTTCGGCGATATCGGGTTCGGTGATGCTGTCTGGAAGCTCTGTCGCGACCGCGCCGGGCGAGATGATGGTGGTTCGGATATTGTAGGGCTTCACCTCTTGGCGAAGCCCTTCCGAGATGACGCGTACGCCGTGCTTGGTAGCGGCATAGACCGCACCGCCCGGGTTGACCTTGTGGCCGGCGACCGAGGAGACGTTGATGATGTGGCCGCTCTTCTGCTCCTTCATGTAGGGAAGGGCAGCGCCTATGCCGTAGAGCACGCCCTTGAGGTTGACGTCGATCATCCGGTCCCAGTCTTCAATTTTGCAGCGCTCAAGCGGAGAATGAGGCATCAGCCCGGCATTGTTGATGATGACGTCGATGCGGCCGTGCAGATGCACGGCATGGTCGACGAGGCGCTTCACCTGCTCGAACCGCGTGACGTCGGTCTCGACGACCGCCTGACCGCCGAGCGATAGCTCTTTGGCGAGCGCTTCCAGCCTGTCGAGTCGGCGCGCGCCCAGCACGAGCTTGGCGCCATCCTTGGCGAGCAGGCGAGCGGCCGCCTCGCCAAGACCACTGCTTGCGCCGGTGATGACGACGACCTTGTTTGCGATACCCTGTGCCATGTCGTTTTCCTTTCTTGATGGCGTGCGGATGCGGACGCGGGCATGACGCCACGCATCCGCAAACCCATGCCGCTAGCGATCGACCCGCGCTTGAAGATGCGCGGGATAGCGGTCTCCCTGAACGGTGATTTCCGATAGCGCGTTCTCGATCGCGCCCAGTTCGTCCGCCGTCAGCGCGACGCCGGCTGCGGCCATATTCTCGTCGAGCCGATGAAGCTTGGTCGTGCCGGGGATTGGTACGATCCACGGTTTCTGCGCCAGCAGCCAGGCAAGCGCGATCTGGGCGGGCGTCGCACCCTTGGTGTTGGCAATCTCGGTCAGGCGATCGACGAGGCCCTGGTTCGCCTTGCGGGCGTCCGGCGCAAAGCGTGGAACGACGTTGCGGAAGTCCTTGCTGTCGAATGCGGTGCTCTCGCTGATCGCGCCGGTGAGAAAGCCCTTGCCGAGCGGGCTGAAGGGAACGAAGCCGATGCCGAGCTCTTCGAGCGTCGGCAGGATTTCCTCTTCCGGCTCGCGCCACCATAGGGAATATTCGCTCTGCAAGGCCGCCACGGGCTGCACGGCGTGCGCCCGGCGGATGGTCTTGGCGCCGGCCTCCGACAGGCCGAAGTGCTTGACCTTGCCTTCGCCGATCAGATCTTTCACCGTGCCGGCAACGTCTTCGATCGGAACGTTCGCATCGACGCGGTGCTGGTAGAAGAGGTCGATGACGTCGGTTTTCAGGCGCTTCAGCGATGCTTCGGCGACGGCGCGGATGTGTTCCGGCCGGCTGTTCATGCCGCTCTGGCCGCCGTCGGCACCGAAGTCGAAGCCGAACTTCGTGGCGATGACGACCTTGTCCCTGACGGAGCCGAGGGCTTCGCCCAGCAGTTCCTCGTTCTTGTACGGCCCGTAGGCTTCCGCCGTGTCGAAGAAGGTGACGCCCCGATCGAAGGCGGCGCGGACCAGCTTGATCGCTTCCTGTTGCTCAGTGGCCGGACCATAGCCGTAGCTCAAGCCCATGCATCCGAGACCGAGAGCCGAGACTTCGAGACCGCTTTTTCCGAGTTTACGCTTTTGCATCAAATTTTTCCCTAAGCTCGATACTGATCGTCGCTAACGTGTTCCATCCAGTCGACAACCTTACCGTCGAGATGCTCCTGAAGGGCGATATGGGTCATGGCTGTGGTCGGCGACGCGCCGTGCCAATGTTTTTCACCCGGCGCGAACCAGACGACGTCCCCCGGTCGCAGTTCTTCGATCGGGCCGCCTTCACGCTGCGCGCGTCCGAAGCCGGCGGTAACGATCAGCGTTTGCCCGACCGGATGGGTGTGCCAGGCCGTGCGCGCGCCAGGCTCGAACGTGACGCTTGCGCCGGCGGCGCGCCTTGCGTCGTTGGCCTGAAACAGCGGGTCCACGCGGACGGTGCCGGTGAACCAGTCGGCCGGCCCCTTGCCTGAAGGTTGCGAGCCGTTTCGCTTGATTTCCATGATCTTTGTCCTTTGTCGAAAAGGCAGCCCGGGTCGTGCCCGCTGCCGACGATAAGAGATTTAGCGCGTGCGATTGGGTTGGATTAGATGCTAGAACTGGCAAACACCTATGAGTGGAATTCATGAATGCTGCGCCAACCGATCAATGACCTTATCGCATTCCTTGCCGTCGCCCGTGAACAGAGCTTTACGAAGGCGGCTGCCAAGCTCGGCGTGTCGCAATCGGCGCTGAGCCACACCATACGCGGGCTGGAGACGCGGCTCGGCCTCAGGCTGCTGACGCGCACCACACGCAGCGTCTCGCCGACGGAAGCGGGCGAACGCCTGCTCGTGACCATCGGCCCGCGACTGGACGAGATCGAGAACGAACTTGCCGCCCTCAGCGCATTCCGTGAAAAGCCGGCCGGCACCATCCGCATCACCGCAGGAGAGCATGCCGCCGACGCCGTTCTGTGGCCCGCTCTCGAAAAGCTTCTACCGCACTATCCGGATGTTCACGTCGAACTCACCGTCGATTATGGGCTGACCGATATCGTGGCGGAACGCTACGACGCAGGCGTGAGGCTCGGCGAACAGGTCGCCAAGGATATGATAGCGGTCCGCATCGGGCCTGACATGCGAATGGCCGTCGTCGGCGCGCCTGATTATTTCGCCGGGCGTGCGCCGCTGTTGACGCCGCAGGATCTTACCGGGCACAACTGCATCAATCTGCGCCTGCCGACCCATGGCGGCATATATGCCTGGGAGTTCGAGAAAGACGGGCGGGAGCTCAGGGTGCGGGCGGAGGGGCAGCTCGTGTTCAACACCAGCGCGCTGCGCGTCAATGCCGCATTGAGCGGGATGGGCCTTGCATACATGGCCGAGGACATTGCCATGCCTTATCTTCGTGACGGGCGGCTGGTGCGTGTGCTCGAGGAATGGTGCCCACCATTTCCGGGATACCACCTATACTATCCAAGCCGTCGGCAGGCTTCCCCTGCCTTTGCGTTGGTTGTCAACGCGCTGCGCTATCGTTCGTGAGCCGAGACGATTATCCCCTGACGGATAGGATCTCAATTTCCTGATCGCGTCCGCCGGCCTCGAAATCGATGATGTCTCCGGGCTTTGCTGCTTCCAGCGCCAGCGCCAAGGGAGCCGTCCAGGCGATCAATCCCTGCGTAGGATCGCTTTCGTCCTCGCCGACGATGCGCAGCACTTTCACGGCTCCGTCACGCTTGATTGTCACCTCGGCGCCGAACCTTACCGTTTTCGTTTCAGGGTCGGGGGCGACTATCTCCATCGTGGCATGCCGGGAAAGCCAGTATCTCATTTCGCGCTGTAGTTCGGGAAGTGCCGCTTCGTCGTCCGTCTGCGCAATGCGCTCCTGCAGCATTGCTACGTTCTGTTCAATGTGGCGGGCGCCGGCGGGCGTGACGAGGTTGCGGGCGCTGCTGATCGGCCGCTCGAGCGGCGCCGGCGCCGGAGCGTCGTCGATCTCTTTGGTGAATGCGCGGCTCATCTCGGCTCCTCAACACCCACGGGGCATTCGATCTTACTCGTGGTCAGGTTTTGGAGCTAGCCGGGTCTCGCCGAATGACAGGGCGTCCGGAAATTGACGCAGGGCTGCGCTGTCTGCGCGGCCCCGTTTGGCGAAGGGGAAGCTTTGCACCTATCGCAGGTGACACTCGTCGAGCCTTGCCTCGAAGACATCGTCGACGAGGTGCGGGGGCACGTGCGTTCTTGCGTACCAGCGTTCGGTCGGCGTGAGCCAGACCTGACGCGTGCGCGCTGCGCGGAAAAGCTGCAGGATGGTCGAGAATTCATGCATAGCCATGACCGTTCTCCTTTGGCTGGCTAACGTCGTTAGGCAGGGGGAACATGTGCCTTTCTTGACTTTCAATCAAACGAAATGATATTCTTCTTAAGATCAGAAAAATTGAAAGGTGATGCGATGACTGTATCCATTCGCCGTCCGCTCCCTCTGCTGGACAACGACGTTCTACGCACCTTCGTGGCGATTGCTGAGACAGGCAACTTTTCCACGGCCGCGGACGCGGTACTGCGAACGCCGTCTGCCGTCTCCATGCAGATCAAGAAGCTTGAGGAGCAGCTGGGCGCCACGCTTTTCCTTCGCGATGCCCGCTCCGTCAGCCTCACGCAGCACGGAGAGATGCTGCTCACCTATGCCCGCCGCATGCTGGCGCTCTCGAACGAGGCGGTTTCTCGCTTCATCATGCCGGAACTGACCGGCGTAGTGCGGCTCGGCGCGCCCGACGATATCGCCGAGCGTCTTCTTCCGACGATCCTTCGAAACTTCGCCGCCTCCTATCCGGCGATCATGATCGACGTGACGGTCGACATGAGCATCGGCCTGCGCCGGCGGATGGAAGAGCAGCGCCTGGATCTGACACTCATCAATTGCGCGACGCGGCCGGTCCCTACGGAGGGAGAGGTCATCTACACGGAACGACTGGTATGGGCCGGCGCCAAGTGCGGCACGGCGCATCTGCGCGATCCATTGCCGATTTCGATCTGGGAGGATGGCTGTATCTGGCGCTCGGACGCGATTGCGCAGCTGGAGAAGAACAAGCGTCCGTATCGTGTCGCCTATCTCAGCGCCCACACAATGGCGCAGCGCGCCGCCATCGTATCGGATCTCGCCGTTGCGCCGTTTCCGCGTTCCTATGTCACCGACGACATGCAGATTCTCGGCGCGAACGAGGGCCTGCCGGAGCTTTCATCCTTCGAGATTCGGCTGCTGACCGCGTCGCAAATGCATGGACCGGCGAAGGCCGTTGCCGAGAGCATACGCTACGCTTTCGGCGAAATGGCGCGGGCCGCTTGAGGCCGAAGCCGCAAGGGGCTTCGCTCCAGCCGTCTCACGGTCGGTCACCATGATGACTCGTACGGCTCTCGAATTGTTGAGCGCCGTGAGAACCTCTAGTGGTTATCCATGCGCTAAAGTGGGGCAGCCACCTGTCAACGGAGAGGTATTCCATGGCCCCGACGTTCATTTTGCTGGCGGTTGCTATTTCGGTTGCCGCAGGACCCGCCCTAGCCGCCGCGCCCTATGTCGGCTCTGCCGGTCCCTACTATGTCGCCCGTAGACCCTATACCACGCGCTGCACCATCGTCAGGACCGTGCCTGACGGGCGGAACCTCTTCCAGGTCGGCAAAGCGCATCCGACGCTGGAAAGCGCCAGACGCGTGGAGGCGACCGCTGTGGACTGCGTGACGAAGCGGAGGGCGGGTTCGCGGTAACGTGAGGACCTATTCGCGGCGGCGGCGCCGTCTGCGGCCGCCGCCTTCGCCGCCTGGATCTTCGCTGAGAGCCTTGCGCTCCGGCAGCGTGACGATCTTGGATAGCTCCGGGAAGGTATCGACCTTGTTCGGCAACGCCATGGCGTAGACGAAATGCTCCTGAAACTTTGGTTCAAGCGCCGTCTCTATCTTCTCGATTTTCTTGACAACTTCCTCGATCTCTCGGCGATGTCCGCGATTGAGCAGCGCCATCAGCGCGCCGGTGCCAGCGGCATTGCCGACCGCCTTCACCTCGGAAAGATCGCAGTCCGGGATGAGCCCCAGCACCATGGCGTATTTCGGATCGATGAAGGAGCCGAACGCGCCGGCGAAGCGGATGGTGTCGACATGGCCGACGCCTTGCTTTTCCATCAGGAGCTTGATGCCGGCGTAGAGCGCCGCCTTGGCAAGTTGGATCGCGCGAACGTCGTTCTGCGTCACCGTGATGCGCTGCTCGCCCTCGTGCAGCAGGTAGGAGAAGGTGCGGCCGTTCTGGATGATGCGCGGGCTTTTCGCGGCCATCGAGCCATCGACGACGCCATCCTCGGAGATGATGCCGCAAAGATACATTTCGGCCACGACCTCGATGATGGCCGAACCGCAGATGCCGGTGACGCCGACGGCGGAGGCGGCTTCGGCAAAGCCTTCTTCGTCCGACCACTTGTCGACGCCGATGACGCGGAAGCGCGGCTCAAGCGTCTCTGCGTCGATCCGCACGCGCTCGATGGCGCCGGGCGCCGCACGCTGGCCGGAAGAGATTTCCGCACCTTCGAAGGCAGGACCGGTCGGGGAGGAGGCGGCGACGACGCGGTTCCGGTTGCCGAGAACGATTTCGGCATTGGTGCCGACATCGACAAGCAGCATCATCTTGTCCTGCCGATAGGGCGCTTCGGAGAGCGTCGCGCCCGCAGCGTCCGCGCCGACGTGGCCGGCGATGCAGGGGAGCATGTAGACGCGCGCGCCTCGGTTTACATCGACGTCGATTTCATGCGCCCAGAACTGCAGCGCGCCGGAGACCGCGAGCGCGAAAGGCGCCTGGCCAAGCTCCGTCGGGTCGATGCCGAGGAACAGGTGATGCATGATTGGATTGCCGACGAAGACGGCGTCGAGAATGTCGCGCCTATCGACATTGCCTTCCTCGCAGACCTTGCCGATCAAGCCGTTGACGGCCTCGCGGACCGCCTTGGTCATCGCTTCGCGACCGTCCGGGTTCATCATCACGTAGGAGACGCGGCTCATCAGATCTTCGCCGAAGCGGATCTGCGGGTTCGAGGTGCCCGACGAGGCTGCGATACGTCCCGACAGCAGCGATACCAGGTGCATGGCGATGGTGGTCGAGCCGATGTCGCAGGCAATGCCGTAGGCCTCGTTCTTCAAGCCCGGCCACAGGCCGACGATGAAAGGCCGCGAGGAATCCATGTCGCGATGGATCGCCGCCGTCACTGCCCAATTGCCCTTGCGCAGGATCCCCTGGATCTGCGGAATGAGGTGCGAGGCAATCAGCGGATCCTTCCAGCCCCAGTCCTTTTCGAGCACGGCCTTCAGCCGGTCCAGATCGCCGAGCGGCTTGTGCATGTCCGGCTCTTCGACTTCGACATAGCAAAGCTGCACGGCTGCGTTGCGCTCGATGACGCGGTCTGTCGCGGCCTTGCGAACGACCTGGGCGTTGATGACGGTATCCTGCGGCACGTCGATGACGAGATCGCCGAGGATTTGGGCCGAGCAGGACAGGCGCCGTCCATCGGGCAGTTCCCGGATCGAGGCGTAGCGCTGCTCCTTCGGGCCGATCGGCGAGATATGATCGAGGGAGGAGACGATCTTGTGCTTGGCGAAACTGCCTTCCTGCACGGAAACCTGGCAGCGTCCACAGGTGGCGCGCCCGCCGCAGACGCTCTCGACATAGACGCCGAGCTGGCGCGCGGCTTCCAGCACCGGCATGCCGACCGGAAAGCGGCCCCGCTTGCCGGAGGGCATGAAGAGCACGAGAGCGTCGGACCGGTCTGGTTTGGAGTCCACTTTATCAGTCTTTCTTGGCTGTGAGCCGCCGGGCGTTGGAGCGCACGCGTTTGCTGTAGGGTTTCACCGCCGCATGCGCTGCCTTGGTGGCGACTGTTGCCGCGGATGCAGGCTTGCGCCCGGTGACGATCGCGGTTGCCGCGGCCACGCTCTGCTGGGCAATCGAGACGTTGAGAGCCATGGCGCTTTCAGCGGCGGCTGCCGCCTTCTCCGTCACCATGCGGTTGAATTCTTTTATGTCTTTCGTATTGCCGGTCATCATTGCCATGCCGAGCGCCTGCGTGCGCATGGCGATGACCATGGGGGCTTGGAACCAGAGGCTGGCCAAGTCCTGAACAAGTCCCTGGTTCCGGATCGGTTTCATTCGCTTCTAGCCCCCGCTCCGGCGCGTGCCGCTCGACCGCCACGACGACCACCGCCGCTGCCGGCCGGTGAGGCGGCGGCAGGTGCTGCGGAGCCGGCTTCCGCCGGCTTGTGGTCGCGATAGGTCATGATCCAGTTGCCGCAGTTCGGATCGGTGCCGTTCAAGACGTTGGCGGCGCGCACGGCCTCCATTTCCTGCGGACGGCAGGGGTTCATGATCGCAGAAGTCATGCCGGCGCCGATGACCATCGGGATGAAGCCGGCGTTGATGCCGTGGCGATGCGGCAAGCCGAACGAGATGTTGGAAAGCCCGCAGGTGGTATTGACCTTCAACTCGTTGCGCAGGCGGTGCAGCAGCGCGAAGACCTGGCGGCCGGCGTCGCCGAGCGCGCCGATCGGCATCACCAGCGGGTCGACGACGATGTCGTGGGGTTTGATCCCGTAATCCATGGCCCGCTCGACGATCTTCTTGGCAACGGCGAAGCGGACGTCCGGATCCATCGAGATACCGGTTTCGTCGTTGGATATGGCAACGACAGGTACGTCGTATTTCTTGACGAGCGGCAGGATCGCTTCGAGCTTCTCTTCCTCGCCGGTCACGGAGTTGACGAGCGGGCGGCCTTTGGCAACCTTCAGCGCCGCCTCGATGGCTGCGGTCACGGAGCTGTCGATCGACAGTGGCACGTCCACCAGTCCCTGCACGATTTCGAGCGTCTGCACCAGCAAGCCCGGCTCCGTCTCGTTCGGATTGACGGACGTCACCCCGGCGTTGACGTCGAGCATGGTAGCGCCGGCGGCGACCTGTTCCAGCGCGTCCTTGATGACGGTGTCGAAGTTGCCCACGATCATTTCGGCGGCGAGCTTCTTACGGCCGGTCGGGTTGATGCGCTCGCCGATCACGCAGAACGGCTGATCAAAACCGATGATGATTTCGCGGGTGGCGGATGCGACGATGGTGCGCGTCATGACTGGTCCTTTGGTCAGGGGCACGTCGATGCTGTCTAGCGTGCCGCGATAGGTGTTACAAGCCGGCCGCGGCGCGGCGGCCGGTTCTCAATGGCTGTGTTGCGGCACGTGATGCGCGGCGATTTCCGCCATTTCCTGCTGGTTTTCTTCCTTGCCTTCGCGAATGTGTTCGAGCCGTTCGGCGACCAGAGCATCGCTGCGGCCCACTTCGCGCTTCCAGGGCTGGCGGCCCCTAAGGACGCCCGAATCATGCACCATCTCCGCTACATACTCTTCCTGGCGGTAGGCCATGACGTGAATGCCGGACACGCCCTCGATCTCCTTCACCTCGTTGATGATGTCGATGCAGAGCTGCTTGCCTTCCTTCTTCTGGTCCTGAGCACCTTCGAGGCGCTTGATAATGGCATCCGGAATGTGAACGCCCGGAACGTTCGAGCGCATCCAGCGCGCCGTCTTTGCCGACGCGAGCGGGCCTACGCCGACCAGAATGAAGCATTTTTCGTTGAGGCCGAGATCGCGCACCTTCTTCATATATTCGCGGAACATCGGCACGTCGTAGCAATACTGGCTCTGGACGAACTGCGTGCCGGCTTCGATCTTCTTGGCCAGCCGATAGGGCCGGAAGTCGTAAGGCGGCGCGAAGGGATTGATCGCCGCGCCGAGAAAGACCTTCGGCGGCGTCGACAATTTGCGGCCGGAGAGGAATTTCGAACTGTCGCGCATGATGCGCACGGTTTCGAGCAGCGACATGCAGTCGAGGTCGAAGACCGGCTTGGCACCCGGCTGGTCGCCGGCCTGGACGCCGTCGCCGGTCAGGCAAAGGATGTTGGCGACCCCCATGGCGGCGGCGCCGAGAACGTCGCCCTGGATGGCGATGCGGTTCTTGTCACGGCAGGCGATCTGCATGATCGGCGCGTAGCCCATCCTCGTCAGCAGCGCGCAGATGCCGACCGACGACATGTGGCAGTTGGCGCCGGAGGCATCGACCGCATTGATGCCATCCACCCAGCCGTCGAAAACCGAGGCGCGCTCGTAGACATCCTGCGGGTCGGCGCTGTCGGGCGGATTGAGTTCGGCGGTTACCGCGAATTCGCCGCGCCGCAGAACGCGCTCCAGCCGGCCGAGGGACGAATGCCCGGGCTGTGGATCGAGGGGCAGATGGACGCCAAGCGGATTTTCGTCGATTTGGGGCATACGATCTAAGCTTCCTTGGCGGCTTGGCGGGCGGCGGCGGCTTCGGCGGTGACACGAAGCCAGGAGGAGGTTTCGCGCAGCGACTGATTGACCGGCTTCTGCACGTTCAGGATCGCGTCGCCATGCTCCATGTTGCGCGAGCCCTTCCATGCCTGCACCCAGACGCAGGGCATATCCGGCTCGACCTCGCAGTTGCCGTTTGCGCGCACGCCGCCGCAGGGGCCGTTCCGCAACTGCTTGGGACAGTTCATCGGGCAGGACATGCCGGTGGAGGAGAGCGCGCACTGGCCGCACATGCGACAATCGAAGAGAAAGCCCTTCACATGGCGTTCGACGAAGGTGATCGGCCGCTCGACGCGGGCGTAGCCGAGGGCATTCCACACCGGATGCAAGAGTAAAAAGGCGTCCGCGAAGCGGCGATAGAACCATTCGAGAAAACGGGAGTTCCTGACCGCCCAAAGCCGGACGGTGTATTTATGACGGGCGCGGCGGCTCGGCGACACACCGGCTGGCGTGTAGGCGCCGGTTTTGGCCTTGGCGCCGGCAGCCGCATTGCCGGGTTTTTGTATGGCGTCAGCCATTGTCGCGTCCCCCGGCTTTCACGAGTGCTACGAGGCGTTCGCGGTCGTAGGCGGCTTCGAGTTCCGCAGCAGCCTTGTCGGCCTCGGCTTCGAGATCGTCGGAAACGGGCACGGGATCGGCCTTGCGCCACTCGGCGAGATAGTCGTCGGTCTCGGCGGCACCGGTGCGCATCGCGCACATGTCGATCGCCTCCGTGAAGCGCAGCGAGAGCTCCCGCTTGGCGGCTTTCCGGCCCTGTTTGATGATGATCTGGGCTGGAATGTCGCGCCAATAGACGACGATGCGGTCTGCCATACGATGCTCTCCTCTTTGATCCACAATGCACGCCGCGCTCTTGGCGGACTGCGCTCGCCACGACGCCGCCCATGTCGAAAAACGACGCGCTCACGCGCCGTCCCCGACAATTTCGGCATTGGCGGCGTGTTTTCGGAAAGGAGCATAGTATTCCCCCTGAAAACAAGGCTTTTGGAGGGGAGGGGAATATATGCCGCTTATGCGCAGGCACTGATTGCTAGGGCACCGATGTCGTAAATCAGACGGCCAAAAGTTCCTGGCCGAGATCGCCATATCCGGTGAAGCGATATTCGTAGTCGAGGCCGAGATAGTCCGCGGCGGCCTTTGCCTTTTTCTGAAGCTCCGGGTCCTCTTCCTGTGACAGGTAGACGACCTTCTTATAGTTGCCGAAATACATATCCTTGAGTTCGGGGTGACGATCGAGCCCGAGCGGTTGGATCACGAAGGCTTCGAACTGGCGCGCCAGAAAGTCCGTCAGGAAGAAGGAGGCGAAATCCTCGTCGGCGCGCTCGGCGAAATCCTCGTTGCCGGTGAAGAAGGAGTAACAGTGCGGTCCAGACAGCCGGGCGATACCCTCGCGCTCGCACAGTCGGTCGATATCGCCGCCCGTGCCGCAATCGGCATAGCCGATGAAAATCCTGTCAAATCCGCGCTCACGCGCCTCTGCGACCGCCTTGTCGAGTTCCGGTGTGATCTTTTGCGGATAACAGTGAAGGATGGCCGGCAGGCAGCGCAGATCGATGTAATCGAGGCTGTTGATCCTCGCGATCGCCAATATCTCGCGCGCAATTGCGCCGCACGCAATCACATGAACTTTTTGCGATGTCGTGCGTTCTTCTCGCGCTGGGGTGGTCTCCGCCCGCTTTCGATCAAAAACCATTTTGCGAGGACTCCGATCATGACCGCATCGACATTGGCAAAAATTGGCGCCGCCTGCATCGTTCTGATGACGATGGCCTCCTGCGCCAACACCATCAAAGGCGTGGGCAGAGACACGGCTAGCGCCGTCAACGCGACGCAATCGGCCGGCCATACGGTGGCAAAGGCTGCTCAGTAGCACACATCGGCATTGCTGCATCCGGCTGCAAGGTTACGCAGCCGGATGGAACCTTTCGCGCGGATTAAGCGCCGGCAGCAAGGCTGTTGTGCTTGCGCTTCATGAAGTCCTTGGCGGTTTCCACGGCCACGGCCGCATCGCGGCAGTAGGCATCGGCGCCGACGGCCTTGCCGAATTCCTCGTTGAGCGGAGCGCCACCGACGAGAACGACGTAGTCGTCGCGCATGCCCTTTTCCTTCAGCGTATCGATGACGACCTTCATATAGGGCATCGTCGTCGTCAATAGAGCGGACATGCCGATGATGTCGGGTTGCTCGCGCTCGATGGCGTCGAGATAGTTCTCGACCGGGTTGTTGATTCCGAGATCGATGACGTCGAATCCGGCACCTTCCATCATCATGCCGACGAGGTTCTTGCCGATATCGTGGATGTCGCCCTTGACGGTGCCGATCACCATCTTGCCCTGCTTCGGTGCGCCGGTTGCGGCGAGCAACGGCCGCAGGATGAACATGCCGGCCTTCATTGCATTGGCGGATAGGAGCACTTCCGGAACGAACAGGATGCCGTCGCGAAAATCGATACCGACGATGCGCATGCCTTCGACCAGCGCCTCGGTCAGGACGTCGTAGGGCACCCAGCCTCGTTCGAGAAGGATGTTCGTGCCTTCCTCGACCTCTTCCTTCAGCCCGTCGTACAGGTCGTCATGCATCTGCTGCACGAGTTCTTCGTCAGAGAGTTCCGCGAGAATGATGTCGTCGTCAGCCATGCTTCCCATCCCGTTTTGGTGCGCTGCTTCAGCGGCTTGCAGAAATCGATGCGTCAGCGGCTACTATTTGAGACACTGCCCGATAAAGAGTTAAACCTCAACCGTGACAAAACTCTTTTCGAATGCGACGTCGCCGGAATAAATAGCGACGACGACGGGCAGAAGCACGCAGGCAGCGGCTCATGCGGTTCGCAAACGGTATGGCAATTTCACCTTGCGCATGTCTGTCCTATGCTAATTGCTGGCGCATAAAGGAACGTCCGCCAGACGGAATCGGCTAGCATGGCGGCAATGGTACGAGCGCGTTCGTGCGCAGAAGCGAGGAAGCATCATGGATGATTTGAACGAGCAACCCGCCGCAGGCAATGACAGTGGTGGACGGCGTCAGCGCGGAGAGGGCAGGGGTGCCGCGGCGCGGCGCGCCTCGCGCAGCGGCGGCGGTCCCGGCCCGTCGCTTCCCTACATCACCCGCAAGATCGGCGTCTACGAAGTGCTGGACGAAGAGGGCCTTTCGCTGATCGAGCGCAATGCCGACCAGGTGCTCGAAGAAATCGGCATCGAATTCCGCGACGACGCGGAAGCGCTGGAATTGTGGAAACAGGCAGGCGCCGACGTGAAGGGGCAGCGGGTGCACTTTCCGAGGGGGCTTTGCCGCGAGCTTCTGAAGACCGCGCCGAAGGAATTCACCTGGCACGCCCGCAACCCCGCGCGCAGCGTCCATATCGGCGGCAAGGCGACGGTCTTTGCCCCCGTCTACGGCCCGCCCTTTGTGCGCGACCTCGAGGGCAATCGCCGTTATGCGACGATCGAGGATTTCCGCAATTTCGTGAAGCTTGCCTATATGGCGCCGTCGATGCATTCGTCGGGCGGCACCGTCTGCGAGCCGGTCGACATTCCGGTCAACAAGCGTCACCTCGATATGGTGTATAGCCATATCAAATATTCCGACAAGCCGTTCATGGGCTCGGTGACGGCACCCGAGCGCGCCGAAGACACCATTGCCATGGCCAAGTTGGTTTTCGGCGATGAGTTCGTCGAGAACAACTGTGTCACGCTCAACCTGATCAACGCCAACTCACCGATGGTGTTCGACGAGACCATGCTCGGCGCCCTGAAGGTCTACGCGCGGCATAACCAGGCTTCGGTCGTCTCGCCGTTCATCCTGTCCGGCGCGATGAGCCCGGTGACGGTCGCCGGCACGTTGACGCAGATTCTTGCCGAGGTTCTGGCCGGCGCATCCTTCACGCAGCTGATCCGCAAGGGATCGCCGGTGCTTTACGGAACCTTCGCCGCTTCGATCTCGATGCAGTCGGGCGCGCCGACCTTCGGCACACCGGAGCCGTCGCTGGTCTCCTACGGTTCGGCACAGCTCGCCCGTCGCCTCGGCCTGCCGTTTCGTACCGGCGGTTCGCTCTGCGCCTCGAAGGTGCCGGATGCGCAAGCCGCACACGAATCGGCCAATACGCTGAATATGACGCTGCTTGCCGGCACGAACTTCGTGTTGCACGCCGCAGGCTGGCTCGAGGGCGGCCTGGTCAGTTCCTACGAGAAGTTCATGATCGACCAGGACCAACTCGGCATGATGCAGAAGATGGCCGAGGGCGTGGACCTCTCCGAGAACGGTCAGGCATTGGATGCGATACGCGAAGTCGGTCCGGGCAGCCACTATCTCGGCTGTGCCCACACGCAGGCTAATTTCCAGTCCGCCTTCTACCGCTCTGCACTTGCCGACAACAACTCGTTCGAACAGTGGGACGTCGAAGGCCGCAAGCGCGTCGAGGAGCGCGCCAATGCGCTTTGCCGTTCCTGGCTCGACCACTACGAAGCACCGGCGCTTGATCCCGCGATCGACGAAGCCTTGCTCGCCTTCATCAAGAGCCGCAAGGATTCGATGCCTGATGCCTTCACTTGAAGGGAGCCCGATGCCGCCAGGGAGCAAGGCGGGGCTACGCGCGTCGCCGACCTGATCCAGAAGGAAGTCTGGCGGCCGCACTATCACTATAAGGGGCCGCGATGAACGGCTCCTTCGACTTGCTTGAAGACATCCGTGCGGCGCTTTCGCCGCACGGTATCTCTTTGCGCGGCGTCGTCCGTTTCGAGGATGACCAAACGGCACCGGTGCTCGACGACGGTTCGCCGGCGAAAAGCGTCGTTCTACTCGGCAATATCGGCGGGTCGCTATGGGAGCCCTTTTCCCGCTGGCGGTCGAGGCCGGAACATGCTGTCATCGCCGACCCGCTCGACGAATGGTCGAAGGCGCTGATCCGGCCGCTTGCCGAGCGACTGGGCGCGACCGCTTACTTCCCCTCCGATCCCCCCTGGCAGCCGTTCCAGCAATGGGCGATGCGTGCTGAAGGCCTGAAGCCATCTCCGCTCGGGATCTTGATCCATCCCGTCTACGGCCTCTGGCACGGCTATCGCGGCGGGCTTGGATTCAAGCTGCCGATCGACGACGAAGCTTCCTCGGTCGCGTCCGTGCACCCTTGCGACCACTGCGCCGAAAAGCCTTGCCTGACGCGCTGTCGGCCGAACGCGATATCGCTGAGCGGTTTTGACGTCGGCGCCTGTCGGGCGCATTTGAGGACGGATGAGGGCAAAAAAACCTGTCTTGCCGGCGGTTGCCTCGCGCGCGAGGCTTGCCCAGTCGGGATTGACTATCGCTATCCGCCTGGCCAGCTTGCCTTTCATATGGCAGCGCTCAGCCCCTGACGCGCGTTGCTACCGGAGTGCCCTCGTTGCTGCGCCTGGTGACCGCGATCGTCTTTCTTCTTGCCGCGAAAGCGGCGGTTGCCGGCGAAACCTGCAGCAAGGTGTTTTATCGAGGCGACGCTTATACGGTTTGCCGGTTCGATCCGGCCGTCTCCAACATCCGGCTCTATGAAAATGGTCCGGCGGGCAAACCCTACGGGTCGTTCCAGGCGCTGGAAGACGATCTTGCGTCGAAGGGCTTTACGCTCCGCTTCGCCATGAACGGCGGCATGTACGAGGAAGGTCTGTCGCCGGTTGGCCTTTACGTCGAGGGCGGGCTCCAGCTAAAGGCACTCAACACCCATGGCGGTTGGGGCAATTTCCACCTCTTGCCGAACGGCGTCTTCTATATCGAGGAGGGCCGCGCCGGCGTCATGGAAAGCAGGGCATTCGCGGCGTCCCGCACCAAGCCTTCCTATGCCACGCAGTCGGGACCGATGCTCGTCATCGACGGCAAGCTGCATCCATCGTTTCTCGTCGATAGCACCAGCCTGAAAGTGCGCAACGGCGTCGGTGTCATGGCGAGCGGCATCGCCGTCTTCGCGATTTCAGACGGACCGGTGCGCTTCCATGATTTCGCGACGCTGTTTCGCGATCTGCTCGATTGCCGGAACGCGCTGTTTCTCGACGGCAGCATTTCGAGCCTTTTCCTCCCCGAATGGCAGCGCCGCGACAGCGCTTTTCCAATCGGCCCGATCATCGCCGTTGTCGAGCCGGCGCGCGATGCCGCGCTCGATACCGCACCGGTCGGCGAGGGGTTGCGCTAGTCGCACTCTAGGTCTGGATACCCGAAACTTTCGCGCTGGCAATCCTCCTTCGCAAGGTTCATCCCAGCCTCGCTTGCCAAATTCCGGCGGGGAGAAAGATTCCGATTCTCCCGGACAGTCTTATCGAGGCGCGCACCCCGCGCCGCTTGCCGGCAAGGCAGAGGAGTGCAAAGCAATGCATGCGCAGCCGCAATCCCTTTCATTCGGCGCAGGGCATCCCTTGTCCGCATTTCCTCATGGTTGGGATCATCACCGCGTCAGGCACTGCGTCTGGATCGTCGGCCCGCACGGCTACGTCCACAGCCGCGCCTTCGAGGACGTCGCGCTCGGTCTGCACTATGCCTTTGCCGAGCTTGGCGGCGATGCGCCGCTGGTGACGGAACCATCGAATTGGCGCGGCCGCATCCCGATCGTCTTCGGCGCCAATCTCTTGCCGGCCGAGGCCGTCAACTGGCTTCCGCGCGGCACGATCCTCGTCAATCTCGAACAGGTCTCTCAGGACAGCAGCTGGATCAACGGCAACTACGTATCGCTGCTGCGGCAGTTTCGCGTTCTCGACTACAGCGAGCGTAACCGGCGGGGGCTGGTCAATCTCGGCATTCACCACGCCGGTCTCCTGAGCGTGGGCTATCACGAGGAGCTGACGCGCATCCGGCACGCGGCCAACAAGGACATCGACGTTCTGTTCTACGGTTCGGTGAACGAGCGCCGCCACCGCCTTCTCCTTGGGTTGCAGTCGGCGGGCCTCAATGTCGTCCCCCTTTTCGGCGTCTACGGCGCCGAGCGCGATGCGGCGATCGCGCGCGCCAAGGTCGTCATCAACATCCATCACTTCGATGCCCAGGTCTTCGAGATCGTCCGCGTTTCCTTTCTCCTTGCAAACCGCGTCTGCGTTCTGACGGAGGGCAACGCCGCCGACCCTGATATCGCCCCCTACGCCGCCGGTATGGCCGTTTCAAGCTACGACGCGCTCATCGATCGATGCCTGGCGCTTGTCGCCGATGCGACCGAACGCGAGCGGATCGCCGAGGCCGGATTCGGCATCATGCGCGGGATTTCTCAGGCCGAAATATTGAAAGCGGTCGTGTCAGGGGCGCTCTCCAACCCACAGTGAAAGTCGTGTTTTTTGTTGGCCGGTGCGCATCCTGTTCAGAATCATTCCGAGGCATGGGGTGGTCGCGGAAGAGCGTTGAGAGGTCCGGACGAATGGACCGCATCGCACTTATTGACGAGGCGCTGGCTGCCTAAGCTGATCAACCGATAGATCCCAAGGCGAAGCGGCGATGGAGGCGTAGGCTCTGCCCCGAAGCATCGTGCAAGAACTGCAAGTAGCTACGTCAGGCGAACTGCGCTCCAGGGTTCAAGCATTGTTCAAGTAACTGCTTACGGCGTAGCCGGATCGAGGAATGAGTTCGATGCGCTCGCATTCTTTGCGAAGCCCGCTCACCAAGCGACGACCTGCCCGTCCGGTTTGAACTGCACGCAGGTGGTCGCGTAGGGCAGGTTGTCGTTGCGGGCTTCGGCGAATTTGCCGGCCGCTGTTGCGAAGGAATTGTCCAGCTGGAAGCCGGACTCGGAATTGTGGAGGCACGGCGCGTCGACAATCACGGCAACCTGGTTCGAATCCCAGGCAGCAAGGCAGGCCTCGGAGCCGTACATGTGGAAGCCGAGGGTTTCCGCGAGGCCGACGATCGAGCCGTTCTGTACCGGAAACGCAAGCACGATCTCGTCGAGGCTGTCGCAGGATGCCGGCAGCTGGTGCGGCGTTGCCAAGAGGTTGGTGCGGTCGAGCGCTTTGCCGGCCCTTTCGAACGAGCCGCTTTGCGAGCGCACCACGCCGAACACGCCGGCGACGCCGACCGGGCCCACTGTCCGCTCAGCCTCGACGATACCGGCAAGCAGCTTGTCGTCCCAGCCGGCCGGCAGGTAGACGTCCTGGTGCAGGAGCACGAAGAGACCGTTGCGCCGATGCGACCGACCCAGGCCGGTTTGCAGCGCGTCCGCGGCGCTCGTGGCGCCGACGACGGGGATGACCTCGTGGCGCTCGTTCTGCAATACGGGCGAGGCGCAAAGATTGTCTCGCAGCTGCCGCGTATTGTTGACGGCGATGATGAAGGTGATGCCTTCGCTGTGGGGCTCGACGTCGGCCATCGGCGAGGCGACGCAGATATACTGATGGATCGCCGCCTTGCTTTCGAAGAAGCCGGCATTCAGCTTCAGGTGGGTAAGCAGCGGCCTGAAGGCTGCCTTCATCGCGTCCGACAGCTGGCCGCGAACGGCATCCGCGAAGTTGGGCAGGTAGCCCGCGTCCAGGAACATCTTCTGGATGTTGGCCGCGCCGAACAGGCGGCGGTGATTGCGATTGAGGGGGCCGTCCGGCTGGTATTGGACGTCGCCCGCGAGGATAGATGCGAGCGCGCTGATATGCTGGACGTTCTGGACGCTGCAGATCACTTGACCCGTCGGCTTGAGCAGGGGCTTCAGGCGACGAAGGACCTGGGCTGGGTCGCGCAGCGTGTGAAGGCTGTCGCCAAGCACGATGCAATCGACGCTTTCAGGCGGAATAGGCGGAAGATCGCCTTCCTCGATATCCTGATCGAAAACCAGGTCGAGAACGTTTCGCGCCTGTTCCGCGATCGTCGCGTCTTTTTCGAAGCCGATAACGATGCGCCCCGGCGCGAGCGCCTTCATCCTGCTGCCGAATTCGCCGCTGCCGCAGGCAAGATCGAGCACGAGCATGTCGTCCGGGCGCAACTGCTTCAACAGATATTGCGAAGGATCGGCGCCGTCCGAACCGTAACTCGTTTCGAGCAGGATATCCTCAGTCAAAGCTTCGTCCTCGTTGATTGCCGCGTCGAGCCGCCGTTGTTGGCGGCGCGGCAACAGCCCGCTGTCTATGTGATCCGTGGCATCCGTAGGGATTTGCCGCGTCTCGTGAGAAGTTGTCCGCC
The DNA here is from genome assembly GCF_052113965.1 of Rhizobium sp. RAF56. Taxonomy (NCBI): domain Bacteria; kingdom Pseudomonadati; phylum Pseudomonadota; class Alphaproteobacteria; order Hyphomicrobiales; family Rhizobiaceae; genus Rhizobium; species Rhizobium sp. RAF56. The sequence continues at coordinate 39,874 of NZ_JBFRDU010000024.1, read as the reverse complement.
AGACCCGATTCCGGCTGGCCTACAACGACTATTCAGCGGGTTGCTTGCGCCAGGCTTGAAGCCCGGCGCAGAACGAGAGGACGATAGATCAGCTGCGACGCCGGCCGCGTTCGCGGGCGGGAGTGGCGCTGCTTTCCTCGGCGGTCTTGTTGCGCAGAGGGCCGATGCGTTCGACGATCATCTCCAGCGTCGGGCGCGGGCCCGGCGTGTAGTCGTCGAGGGCTGCGCGCATGGCGGCAAGGTGGCCGCACGACGTGCCGCAGCAGCCGCCGATGATTTTCGCGCCGGCGTCGCGCGCGAGGCGTGCGTAGTCGGCCATCAGCGGCGGCGTGCCGGAATAGTGGATCTCGGCGCCGCGATACTCTGGAATGCCGCAGTTGCCCTTGACGATGACGGTCGCTTGCGGATCGGCACCGGTCATTTCGAGCAGGCTCGACAGGATGTCGGAGGCACCGACGCCGCAATTGGCGCCGACGGCGAGCGGGCCGCCGCCGATGTCGTTGGCGACGCCATGAATATCCTTCGGATGCAGGCCCATCATCGTCTTGCCGGCGGTGTCGAAGGAGCCGGTATAGGTGTAGGGAAGGCCGACCTTGCCGGCGGCTTCCGCGGCGGCGCGGATTTCTTCCGGCGAAGACATCGTCTCGATCCAGGCGACATCCGCACCCCCGGCCTTCAAACCTTCCATCTGCTCGGCGAAGGCTGCGACCGCGTCGTCATAGGTCAGCGCCCCAAGCGGGATCAAGAGCTCGCCGGTCGGGCCGACGGAGCCGCCGACGATCACCTTGCGGCCGGCGTTGTCGGCAACGGCGCGGGCGATTTCGGCAGCCTTCTTGTTGATCTCGTGCACGCGATCCTGAGCGTGGTGCAGCTTCAGCCGGTGCTTCGTGCCGCCGAAGGTATTGGTCAGGATGATGTCTGCGCCCGCGTCGACGAAGTCCTGGTGCAGCTTGGTGATCCGCTCCGGATGCTCTTCGTTCCAGATTTCGGGCGCCTCGCCGGCCTCAAGGCCCATGGCAAACAGGTTCGTGCCCGTCGCGCCATCGGCAAGCAGCACGCCTTTTTCGGCAAGGAGTTCGGTCAACGGGTTGGAGACGGCGCTCATGGGGTATCCTTGGAGGTTGGAATAGCGGTGATAATATAAAGATGTCTTTATATGACTTCAACGGGTGGAGCGAAAGCACGAAAAGCCCCGCTTCGGCCATTGACAAGAAAAAAGCGCCCGGTGAGGGGCGCTTTTGTGCGGCGGTAAGGCGTTTCTAGGCCGCAGCCATTTCGGCAGTCACGTGCGTCGTCGGCGTCACCATGGCCGTGATGATGCCCTGCAGGTCGATCATGCCGATGGGCTTGCCGGCGGCATCGACCAACACGGCCGAGTGTTGGCCGGCTTCCGTCATCTGCTTGGCGGCGATTTCGAGCACGGTGTCGGCGGCGATGCGCGGGCCGGAGACCTCGCCGGAAACCGGCTTCATGATCGTCTGCGCCTCGATGACGCGGCCACGGTTCACCTCCTTGACGAAGGCGGTGATGTATTCGTCGGCCGGTTTCAGCACGATGTCCTGTCCGCTGCCCTGCTGGACGATATTGCCGTCCCTCAAGATGGCGATCTTGTCGCCAAGCCTGAGCGCCTCGTCGAGGTCGTGGGTGATGAAGACGACGGTCTTCTTCAGCTCCTTCTGCAGGTCGAGGAGCACGCTCTGCATATCAACGCGGATCAATGGGTCGAGGGCCGAAAAGGCCTCGTCCATCAAGAGAATATCGGCATCGTTGGTAAGCGCACGGGCAAGACCGACGCGCTGCTGCATGCCGCCGGAGAGCTGGTTCGGATAGTGGTTCTCGAACCCGCTCAACCCGACGCGATCGATCCAGTAGCGCCCCTTCTTCTCGCTCTCGGCTCGCGCCACGCCCTGGATTTCCAGGCCGTAGATGGTGTTCTCGATGACAGTGCGATGCGGCAGCAGCGCGAACTTCTGGAAAACCATCGCCGTCTTGTGGCGGCGAAACTCGCGCAGATTGCCCTCCGACATCCGGCAAACGTCGGCGCCATCGTAAATCACTTCGCCGGCAGTCGGATCGATGAGGCGGTTGATGTGGCGGATCAACGTCGATTTTCCCGAGCCAGAGAGGCCCATGACGACGGTGATGGCGCCGGCCGGCATGTTGATGTTGATGTCGCGCAGGCCGAGCACGTGGCCGTGCTTGAGGTTGAGTTCGGTCTTCGTCATCCCCTGCTTCACGAGATCGACGAACTCGGAGCTGCGCCGGCCGAAGATCTTGTAGAGGTTTTTGATCTCGATCGCGTGACTAGCCATGAATGACCTCCGAATGCTTCTGAAGCCGCTTGCCGTAGGCCTGGCTGGTCCGGTCGAAGATGATGGCGATGGCAACGAGCGCGAAGCCGTTGAGGAAGCCGACCGTGAAGAACTGGTTGTTGATCGCCTGCAGCGTGTTGCGGCCCAGGCCGCCGACACCGACCATCGAGGCGACGACGACCATGGCGAGCGACATCATGATGGTCTGGTTGATACCGGCCATGATTGTCGGCAGTGCAAGCGGGATCTGCACGTTGAACAGCTTCTGGCTGTGCGACGAGCCGAAGGCGTCGGCCGCTTCGAGCACTTCCGAATCGACGAGCCGGATGCCGAGATTGGTGAGACGGATCATCGGTGGAACCGCGTAGATCACGACGGCGATGAGGCCAGGCACCTTGCCGATGCCGAAAATCACCACGACCGGGATCAGATAGACGAAGCTCGGCATCGTCTGCATCACGTCGAGGGTGGGATTGATGATGGATTGCAACCGGTCGGAGCGGGCCATCAGGATGCCGATCGGCAGGCCGATCAGGATGGCGATCAACGTGCAGACCGTCACCATGGCAAGCGTGACCATCGTGTCGTTCCAGAGGCCGAAGACGCCGATCAAAAGCATGGAGACCGCTGTGCCAAACACGATCTTGACGTTGCGGCTTGCGAAGTAGACGACCGCCAGCATCACCAAGAGAATGATGAACCACGGCGTATTGGTAAACAGCCATTCCAGATAGTTGAGGAACCATTGGAGCGGCCGTACGACGGCATCGATCACGGTTCCGTAGGCGCGCACCAGTCCGCGAAAGCCGTCGTCGATCTGCTTGCGGGCTTCTCGGATAACGGTGTCGCTGATTGCCGGAAAATTGCAAAGCGCGTCCGGCAGGAAACTACATTGCAAAGCCATCGCATTCCCCTTTTTTATCCGGTTTAAGACGTGCCTTTCCCGTGGCTTTCAAGGTGGCCAGTCCAATTGCAGCGCTGTCACCGGTTCTTCAGGCTGCATCACTCCGTGTACAACAACGACTGGCGTAATCGTTTCCTCATTGCGACGTCAAACCGCACCGCTCGTGTCGGTCTGAGAGTTGCGGGCGGGTTCGCGGCAGGCCTTGAGAGCCCGCCGCGCCTGTTCTCAAGCGTTTAGAGGGAGGCCTTGACCTTCGTCGCGACTTCCGGGGAGACCCACTTGGTCCACATGTCGGGGTAGGTTTTCAGGAAGTACTTTGCGCCGTCCTCGTTGGTGCCCTGGTTTTCGGTCATCCAGGCCAGAACCTTGCCGACCGTGCCGTTATCCCATTTGCGGACCTTGACGTAGTCCATCGCGACGCCGGCCTTCTCGGAGAATGCCTTGGTGACGACGGTGAACACGTCGGATACCGGGTAGGAGTTGACCTTCGGGCTGGCGCAATCCTGTATCGCCGTGCAGGCGTCCCATTCCTTCTTGTCGTGCGGGACGCCGAAGCTCAGGCGCACCATCTCGTACTTGCCGAGGATGGCGGTGGGCGCCCAGTAGTAGCCGAACCAGCCGGTCTTCTTTTCGAAGGCGTTGGCGATCGAGCCGTCGAGGCCGGCGGCAGAGCCGGTGTCCACCAGCGTGAAGCCGAGCTTGTCGGCGCCGAGCGCCTTATAGAGGTTCGCCGTGGAGATCTGGCAGTTCCAGCCCGACGGGCAGTTGGTGACGGCGCCCTTGGAAGGATCTTCAGGGGCGGGGAACAGTTCCGGATGCTTCAGCGCGTCCTGGACGGTCTTGATGTCCGGGTGTGCGTCGGCGAGGAATTTCGGGATCCACCAGCCTTCGACGCCACCGTCGCTGAGGAGCGGCGCGGCTTCGATGAGGCGGCCTTCCGACACGGCCTTGTCAAGCGAGGTGCGCACCGCATTGACCCAGAGTTCCGGGGCCATGTCCGGCACGCCCTTTTCGTCCATGGAGGCGAAGGTCGGCTGGGTGTCGCCGGTAACCAGCGTCACGTTGCAGCCGTAGCCTTCATGGAGAATGATCTTGTCGACCTGCGCGGCGACACCGGCCGAAGCCCAGTTCATTTCGGCGATCGACACGTCGCCGCAGTCGGCGGCGTATGCCGTACCGGCAAGCCCATAAAGACCGGCTGCCAATATCGTGGAAGCGATAAGCTTTTTCATATTGAATTATCTCCCAGTGCTCTTGCGGTTAGTTCCTCGGACGGATCGGCATCGCTTCGCCGATCAATCCCCGTCAGCGTGGTCAATTTCCATACCGCTCATCCGCCGCTGACGACGTTTCGCTGGTCCCCTATGCGTAGCGCTTGTTGCTTATTATACGCCTGCGCGGATTAGCCGCGAGCGTGCCGTTTGATCGCCACCCGCTAACCGTAAGGATTCGGTAAGAGAAATCAACCGCTTTGCGCCCGCAGCCGCTTCCGCCACTCCATCGGCAAGTTCCGATAAGCATTTGAATTAGCCTGATTTCGACGGTTCGCGGGCGCAAACCGGCTATCGTGGCAGGCCAATCTTGGGCTGGAACAAGTAAAGGCCCGGGAGTCACGCCTCGCGCGGACGTTTTGTGTTCCATTCACGCCGTTTTTCGATTTTCAGAGAATTCTAAGAAAAATGAAAAAAATCGGCGAGACGAAAAAGTTCGCGCTCCCCTGGGTGCAAAATAACGTTCCGGTAACGATGTCTGGTTATTGCTTTGGGTGCGCGGCGAAGTCTCGCTGCCTCTCCGGATCAGGTATTGCGTCCCGGAGACTGCGTCCTCGACAGGTATAGGCGAGCCCGCAAGCTTTTGACAAAGCCGCGACCGGTATTTTTTACACCGGCGCGGCTTTTACGTTTCTAGCCTATTCTCGGGACAAGTTTCGCGCTTCCCTGGTATAGGAAGCGCTGACTGGCGCGCGATCAACCGGCGCGCGATCAACCGGCGCTGTAGGTGCGGATGAAGCCAACAGTCCCGAAGCGCGTGTCGAGCTGGCGCATCCGGCTCTCCGGGCGATATGCCGAGAGCTTCGAACCCCAGGCGATCTGGATGGAATTCTTGTTGTTGAAGATGAAGAGCATCTGGGTATCCTTCGAACCGGATTTGTCCGGCACAGCGGTTGGCGATTGAGCGTGCAGATAATGGTGATTGCGGCGCGCTACAACGCACGAAATCGTCATCGCATGTCGCAAATTGATCATGCGGAGACGTGGTGCATTTTTGCCAGGCCGGAAGGGTGGCAAATTCTGAGAATCGGGTCGAAAATGAAGCAGCGAAGACATTTGATGGCGTTTAGCCCGAGGGGTTTTTCTCGATGACCCGCACCGTCATGCTGCAAGGCACCGGCTCCGATGTCGGAAAGACGGTATTGGTCGCCGCTCTCTGCCGGCTTGCCGCAAACAGAGGATTGCGGGTCCGCCCGTTCAAGCCGCAGAACATGTCGAACAACGCGGCCGTCGCAGACGACGGCGGCGAGATCGGCCGGGCCCAGTGGCTGCAGTCGCTGGCTGCCCGCGTGCCCTCCAGCGTCCACATGAACCCCGTGCTCCTGAAGCCGCAGACCGACACCGGCAGCCAGATCGTCGTGCAGGGAAAGGTCTGGGGCCAGGCGAAGGGCCGCGACTATCAAAAGCTCAAGCCGCAATTGCTGGGCGCCGTGCTGGAGAGTTTCGCGACCGTCAGGGCCGGAACCGATCTCGTCATCGTCGAGGGCGCCGGTTCCCCGGCCGAGATCAATCTGCGCCCGGGCGATATCGCCAATATGGGCTTTGCCACGCGCGCCAACGTTCCGGTGGTCCTCGTCGGTGACATCGACCGCGGCGGCGTCATCGCCTCGCTGGTCGGCACGCATGCGATCCTCGACGAGGGGGATCGGGCCATGATCCAGGGCTACCTCATCAACAAGTTCCGCGGCGACGTCTCGCTCTTCGACGACGGCATCAAGGCGATTGGAGGCTTCACGGGCTGGCCCTGCTTCGGTGTCGTGCCCTGGCTGAAGGCGGCGGGCCGTTTGCCAGCCGAGGATTCGGTCGTCCTTGAGCGACTGACGCGCGGTTCCGCCGGCGCGCTGAAGGTGGCGGTGCCCGTTCTGCCGCGTATCGCCAATTTCGACGATCTCGACCCGCTCAGCGCCGAGCCTGATGTCGACCTCGTTTTCGTGCGCCCCGGCGAGGCCCTGCCGTCCGATGCGGCGCTGATCGTGCTGCCCGGATCGAAATCGACGATCGGCGACCTCCACGATTTCAAGCGCCAGGGCTGGGATCGCGATCTTTCGGCTCATGTGCGCCGAGGCGGTCGCGTCATCGGCATCTGCGGCGGCTATCAGATGCTGGGCCGCAAGGTCTGTGATCCCCATGGCTTGGAGGGACTGGAGACGGAGACAGAGGGTCTCTCACTCCTCGACGTCGAGACGGAGATGGCGCCGGAAAAGACCGTCCGCAACAGCCACGCCCGCTCCACGGAGTACGACGCTCCGCTCGTGGGCTACGAAATCCATCTCGGGATTACCCGGGGAGCCGATTGCGCCAGGCCCTCCGCCATCATCGACGGCCGGGCCGACGGCGCGATCTCGCCCGATGGCCGTGTCATGGGCACCTACCTGCACGGGCTTTTCGCCAGCGACGCTTTCCGCGCGAAATTGCTTCAAAGTTTCGGCGTGAGCGGCGACAGTACGAATTACCGGCAAAGCGTGGATGCCGCCCTCGACGACATCGCGGCGGAACTGGACGCGGTCCTGGACAAGGAATGGCTGAAGCGTCTGCTGGGGTAGCTTTGCCGCCGGCGACGTCAAATCTCTCCTGAAACCTCACGCCGGCGGCGGTCGAGTTCTTCGCTGTAGCGCCGCAAGGTGTGGCTTTCGCTAAGCTGGCCGATCACCTTGCGCTCGATCAGGTTGTTGACGACGGCGAGGGCTTCGCTTTCGGTCTTGTCAAAGATTGCCGCCGCCTGCTTGGCATTCATCAGCGGCTGCAGGAAATCGTTGCGGTAGCGAACGAAATCCGCCACCCCCCGGCCTTCCTCGACCGTGTCGACGGGGCTGGCATAGATGTCCGCCACGAGCACGATACCGGCATACTTGTCTCCCTCTTCGACGATGATGACGCGCTGCGTCGACCCAATCGGGAAATCGCGCTGGAATTCCTCCATGCTGATGCCCGCCCTTGCGGTGCGGATATCGGGGCGCATCATCCGTTCGACGGTGAGGTTGCGTATCCAGCCGACGTCGTGGGCGCTGCGGATGCTCTCGCCGCGCAGATGGAAACGCCACGTGGCGAAGGAGTAGCCGAACGTCGTGCGCACGACCAGCGAGGAGGTGATGACGGCGGCGAGCACCAACGCGGTGATCGGAAAGTCGCCGGTAATCTCCAGCGCAAGAAAGGTCATCGTCAGCGGCCCGCCGATGACGGCGACCGCGAGCGAGCTCATGCCGACGACGGCATAGATCACCGGCGTCAGCGTCGCGTGGTCGAAATAGGGAGCCGAATAGGCGAAAAGCTTGCCGAGCAGCGCGCCCATGAACAGCGAGGCGAAGAACAGGCCGCCCCTGAAGCCGGACCCGATGGAGATCGCCGAGGCAAACGATTTCAAAAGCAGCAGGCCGATCAATGCCGGAATGGCGACTTCCGTCGATAGGTTGAGATGCAGTGCGCCGTGACCGGCCGACAACACCTGCGGCGAAATCATCGCCAGCAGGCCGACCACGATGCCGCCGATCGCGGGACGAAGCGGCGGCGCGATGGAACTCTTGCGCGCCATCTCCTCGATGAAGGACACCCCCTGCATGAGAAGGATGCCGACGCCGGCGCAGAAAGCGCCGAGCAGAAGGGCCGGAATATAGTCCGCGGGAACGATGCTGCCGAAATCGCCGACGTCGATGACGAATTCGTCGCCGGCGAAAAGGCGGGCGACGAGGGTGGAAATCAGTGCTGAAACGACCACCGGGGTCAGGCTGACGATGGTGTACGTGCCGATGATGAGCTCGAACGCGTAGAAGGCACCGGTCAGCGGCGCGTTGAAGGCGGCGGCGATCGCGCCCGCCGCTCCGCAGCCGACGATGGTTCTGAGGTCGGCGCGGCGAAGCTGCAGCTTGTATCCCAGCTTCGAGGCAATGCCGGCGGCCAGCTGCGTATAGCCGGCCTCAAGGCCGACGGAGGCGCCGAAACCGTTGGAGACAAGGTTCTGGACCGCAACGACGATGCTGTCGGTGAGCGACAGGCGCCCGCCATGCAGCGCGTTCGCTTCGATGGGGTCGACCATCGGTTTCTTGCGGGTGCGGGCAAGGATGAAGAGCATGATCCCGAGGAGCACGCCGCCGACGATCGGGGCGGTGAGAAGCAGCAGGTTGTTGTCGATCGCGGCGGAGCTCAGCCGGTCGGCCTCGTCGATGCCGAAGATCAACGCGTGCATGCGCCGCGAGATGAGGCTCATTACAGTCACCGCCAGGCCGGACGTGACGCCAACGAAGGCGCCGGCAATGACGAGGCCAAGCTCGCTGCGGCGCATCAGCGCCCTTAGACGGCCAAGATCGAATAGGGTTGTGAGAGCGCCGAAGCGGCGGCGCTGGAATTTCTGCAGCATGGGAAGAACGATGTCGCGCTGGTGTCCGAGGGTTAGGACGGTATATGTCGTTAACGTCAAATAATTGCGGCAAAATACTGACTCATGCTGGATTTATTGCAGCCGGCTTCGTCAACGGAACAGGCTGTGTCGCGTCCTTGGGCCTTCGTTGACTTGGCGAAAGCGAAAGCCTAATCATGACCGCCTTACGGATGGTTCCTGGGCGGCGGCCTGCCGCACGGGATCAAAAGGGAATGCGGCGGGACGGACCCAAACCGGGCGTCCTCATCGCAGCCGACCCCGCGACTGTAGAGCGGTCAGGGTCCTATCGTCCGGTTTGCTGCGGCTCCTGGCCGACTGTCCGCATGAGGTGGGCGGGCGAGGGGTTCAAGGAAGCCGGAAAAGCCACTGGCGTGGCATCATGATCTACCGGGGTTGGACGCCTCTATTTCTACGAATCGTCCGCCTTTTCATGATGATCGAGCCGGGAAGGCGAGAAGGATCCGCAGGCGTCGCGATCAGGGCGACCGGTTTCCGGTTCGCCTCGATCGCAGCGCCGCACCCGCGAGCCAGGAGACCTGCCATGCGTGCCGGGCGAAGAGCCCACCAAAGGAACGGAAGTTCCGCTGCCAGCACGGAGGTTGTCATGGCACTTCAGGCTTCTCGGGGCATCGACGCCGGCTTTTATGCTGCCGCCATCCCCTGTGGGATCGAGCTGCCCGCGCCGGCAATGGGCGGGCGCTGATGGTGGAGATTTCTTCTCGTTCGGCCTTTATTCTCGGCGGCGCCCGTTCGGGCAAATCGCGCTTTGCCGAACAGTTGGTCGCAGCCTCCGGCCTCGATCGCCACTATGTCGCGACGGGGCGTGCCTGGGACGACGAGATGGGCGCGCGCATTGCCAGCCACCAGGTGAATCGCGGCGATCTTTGGACGACGCATGAGGAGCCTCTCGATCTCGTTCGCCGGCTTGCCGCGATCGATCTGGGGAGCCGTGCGATCCTTGTCGATTGCCTGACCCTATGGGTTACCAATCTCATGATGGAGGGTCGGGATCTCGCCTCCGAATTCGCCGCCCTTGCCGATTATCTGCCAAGCGCGCGAGCGCTGATCGTCCTTGTTTCCAACGAGGTCGGTCTTGGCATCGTGCCGGAAAACCGCATGGCGCGCGAATTCCGCGACCATGCCGGACGGCTGCATCAAATGGTCGCCGCGGCGGCATTCGAAGTCTATTTCGTGGCAGCGGGACTGCCGCTCAAAATGAAGGGTTGAATTGCATGAACCAGGAAAAGATCCCCGCAACCGTCATCACCGGCTTTCTGGGCGCCGGCAAGACGACGATGATCCGCAACCTGTTGCAGAACGCGGGCGGCAAGAAGATCGCGCTCATCATCAACGAGTTCGGCGATCTCGGCGTCGATGGCGACGTCTTGAAGGGATGCGGCGCGGAGGCCTGCACCGAGGACGATATCATCGAGCTGACCAACGGCTGCATCTGCTGCACGGTCGCCGACGACTTCATCCCCACCATGACGAAGCTCCTGGAGCGCGAACGCCGCCCCGATCATATTATCATCGAGACCTCGGGCCTCGCTTTGCCGCAGCCGCTGGTCGCGGCCTTCAACTGGCCGGATATCCGCAGCGAAGTGACGGTGGACGGCGTTGTGACCGTGGTCGATAGCGCTGCCGTCGCCGCCGGCCGTTTCGCCGATGACCATGATGCCGTCCATGCCCGCCGCAAGGAGGACGAAGCGCTCGATCACGAAAGCCCGATCGAGGAGCTGTTCGAGGATCAGCTGACCTGCGCCGATCTGATCGTGCTCAACAAAACCGATCTGCTCGACCGGGCGGGCATTGCCAGCGTTCGCGCCGAGGTCGCCTCGCGCACGCATCGCAAGCCGACGATGATCGAAGCGAGGAACGGCGAGGTGTCCGCCGCGATACTGCTCGGCCTCGGCGTGGGCACCGAGGGCGACATCGCCAACCGCAAATCCCACCACGAATTGGAGCACGAGGACGGTGCCCCGCACGACCACGACGAATTCGACAGCTTCGTCGTCGATCTCGGCCCGATCGCCGAGCCGGTGACCTTCATCGAACGGCTGAAAACCGTCATCGGCCAGCACGACGTGCTGCGGTTGAAGGGCTTCGTCGATGTGCCTGGAAAGACCATGCGCCTGCAGGTCCAGGCGGTCGGCAGCCGCATCGACCATTATTTCGACCGCGCCTGGGTGCCGGGCGAGGAGCGCGCCAGCCGGCTGGTGGTGATCGGGCTGCATGACATGGACGAGGCAGTCGTGCGCGGGGCGATCGAGGCGCTGGTCTGACATGGCGCCCAGCGGTCGCGGCCAGCCCCCTCTGTCACTTCGTGACATCTCCCCCGCAAGGGGGGAGGTCGGGAGTTCGCGGCTCGCTAAGACCCGGCAGGACAAAGTGGTGTCATCATGCATCTCCTCCTAGCCCAGCAAGGAACGATCGCTGACGGCGATGAGGCGATCGATCTCGGCCAGTCGCCGGGGGACATCCTGTTCCTCTCGGCCGCCGACACCGAGCTTGCGGCCGTTGCCGCGGCTTACGGGCAGGGCGACGAGCGGCATTCGCTGCGGCTAGCGAGCCTGATGAGCCTCAAGCACCCGATGTCGGTCGATACCTACATCGAGCGCACCGCGCGCCATGCGAAGCTGATCATCGTCCGCGCGCTCGGCGGCGCCAGCTATTTCAACTATGCACTGGAAGCGCTGCACGCTGTCGCCGCTCGTCAGGGAGCGCTGATCGCGGCACTACCGGGCGATTCCAAGCCGGATCCCGGGCTGACCCCGTTTTCCAACGTTGCGCTCGACGATCTCAACGCGCTCTGGTCCTATCTGATCGAGGGCGGGGATGCGAATGCGCGGTCATTTCTCGCCTATGCCTCGGCGATGCTCTCCGGTGCTGAAAAGCCGGAACCGGCGGCGCCGTTGATGAAGGCCGGCATCTGGTGGCCGGGAAGGGGCGTGATCGGGCTTGACCAATGGCGGCAGGTTGCCGGCGGCGCCGCAGGGCCGATCGTCGCTATCAGCTTCTACCGCGCCCTCGTCCAGAGCGGCGAGACCAAGCCGGTCGAAGCCCTGATCGATGCATTGACGGCCGAGGGCATTCGGGCGCTGCCGGTTTTTGCCTACAGCCTCAAGGACCCCGTATCGAAGGGCATTCTCGAAAGCGTCTTTTCCGAGCTGAAGCCCGACGTCGTCGTCAACACCACCGGCTTTGCGGTCTCCGCGCCCGGTGCGAACCGCGAGCCCACGGTTCTGGAAATGAACGACGCCGTGGTGTTGCAGGCGATCTTCTCGGCCTCCTCGCGTGAGGCTTGGGAGGCGTCGTCGCAAGGGCTCTCGGCGCGCGATCTGGGCATGAACGTGGCGCTGCCGGAGGTCGATGGACGCGTGCTTGCCCGCGCCGTCTCCTTTAAGGTCGCTGCCCGCTACGACAGCAAAGTCGAGGCCAATATCGTCGCCAGCGTCCCGGCTAAGGACAGGATGCGCTACACCGCGCGGCTTGCGGCGAACTGGGCGCACCTGCGCCGGACAACGCCCCGCGACCGCCGCGTCGCGCTCATCATGGCGAACTATCCCAACCGCGACGGCCGGCTCGGCAACGGCGTCGGGCTGGACACGCCGGCGGGTACCATCGAGGTGCTCGGTGCGATGCTTTCGGCTGGCTATCCCGTTGCCGATGTGCCGGTTGACGGCGATGCGTTGATGCGGCATCTGGCGGAAGGCCCGACGAACTCCGGGCGCGACGGCAAGCTGGTGCGCGAGGTACTTTCCCTCAACCGATACAAAAGCTTCTTTGCATCTCTTCCCATTCAGATTCAGGACGAAATCACCGCGCGTTGGGGCGCGCCGGAGGCCGATCCGTATTTTCTGAGCGAGGGGTTCGCGCTGCCGCTCTGCCGTTTCGGTGGCGTGCTGGTCGGTATCCAGCCGGCGCGCGGCTACAACATCGATCCGAAGGAAAGCTATCATTCGCCGGATTTGGTGCCGCCGCACGGCTATCTCGCCTTCTATGCCTTCCTGCGCGAAGAGTTTGACGCTCATGCCGTCATCCACATGGGAAAGCACGGCAATCTCGAATGGCTACCGGGCAAGGCTCTGGCGCTATCCGAGACCTGCTATCCGGAGGCTATCCTCGGTCCGCTGCCGCATCTCTATCCCTTCATCGTCAACGATCCGGGCGAGGGCACGCAGGCCAAGCGCCGGACGAGCGCCGTCATCATCGACCACCTGACGCCGCCGCTGACCCGCGCCGAAAGCTATGGACCGCTGAAGGATCTGGAAGCGCTGGTCGACGAATATTACGAGGCTTCCGGCAGCGACCCGCGCCGCATTCGCCTGCTGCGCAAGCAAATTCTGCATCTTGTCGCCGACATCGGGCTCGACCAGGATGCCGGCATCGCCAAGGATGAAGGCGAGGACAGCGCGCTGAAGAAACTCGACGCCTATCTCTGCGACCTCAAGGAATTGCAGATCCGCGACGGCCTGCACATCTTCGGCGTTTCGCCTGAGGGGCGGTTGCTGACCGATCTGACCGTCGCGCTGGCACGCGTGCCGCGCGGCCTCGGCGAGGGCGGCGATATGAGCCTGCAGCGGGCGATCGCTGGCGATGCGGGATTGAAGGGCCTGGCGGGGGCTCACCCGCTGTTCGACCCCCTCGACTGCGACATGGCGGCGTCCTGGGACGGTTTGCGCCCGGAACCGCTGCAGGACGTCTCGAACGACCCGTGGCGCACCAACGGCGACACCGTCGAGCGTATCGAACTATTGGCGGCCAGGCTTGTGTCGGGCGAGACGGTCTGTCCAGACGACTGGACAAAGACCGGCGCCGTTCTTGCCGAGATCGAAAACCGTCTAAGGCCCTCGATCCACGCCTGCGGCCCGGCCGAGATCGAAGCGCTGTTGAGAGGTCTCGACGGCCGCTTCGTGCCGCCCGGCCCTTCCGGCGCGCCGACGCGGGGGCGGCCCGACGTTTTGCCGACGGGGCGCAATTTCTATTCCATCGACAGCCGCGCCGTGCCGACGCCTGCCGCTTACGAACTCGGCAAGAAATCCGCCGAATTGCTGGTCAGACGCTACGTCCAGGATCACGGCGAATGGCCGGTCTCTTTCGGGCTGACCGCCTGGGGCACCTCGAACATGCGCACCGGCGGCGACGATATCGCGCAAGGCTTGGCGCTGATCGGCGTCAAGCCGGTCTGGGACATGGCCTCGCGGCGCGTCACCGGTTACGAGATCATTCCGCAGGCGATGCTGAGACGGCCGCGCGTGGACGTGACGCTCCGCATTTCCGGCTTCTTCCGTGATGCCTTTCCCGAGCAAATCGCGCTTTTTGACAAGGCGATCCGGGCTGTTGGCGCGCTCGAAGAGGATGCGGCCGACAATCCGATCGCAGAGCGCATGCGCGGCGAGACGGCGCGGCTTACGGCAGCCGGTCTCGACGAGGCGACCGCGGCCAAGCGAGCCGGCTTCCGCGTATTCGGGTCCAAGCCCGGCGCCTATGGCGCCGGCCTGCAGGCATTGATCGACGAGAAGGGCTGGGAGCACCGCGCCGATCTGGCGGAAGCCTATCTCGTCTGGGGAAGCTACGCTTATGGCGCAGGCGACGAGGGCAGCGCAGAGCGTGGCGTCTTCGAGGAGCGCTTGCGCTCCATCCAGGCCGTGGTGCAGAACCAGGACAACCGAGAGCACGATCTCCTCGATAGCGACGACTATTACCAGTTCGAGGGCGGCATGGCGGCGGCGGCCGAAAAGCTCGGCGGCAGTCGGCCGGCGATCTACCACAACGACCATTCACGGCCGGAAAAGCCGGTGATCCGCTCGCTCGAGGAAGAGATCGGCCGTGTCGTTCGCGGCCGGGTCGTCAATCCGAAGTGGATCGCCGGCGTCATGCGCCACGGCTACAGGGGTGCTGCCGAAATCGCCGCCACCGTCGACTATCTCTTTGCGTTCGCTGCAACGACGGGTGCCGTGCGGAACCACCATTTCGAGGCGGTCTACCAGGCCTTCGTCGCGGACCACCTCGTGCGCGATTTCATGGCCGAGAAGAACCCGGCGGCATTGAACGAGATGAAGGCGCGCCTGCTCGAAGCAATCGATCGCGGGCTCTGGATCCCGCGCAGCAATTCGGCACAGTTCGACCTGCAGGCGACTGGCTCAGCCGAGGCGCTGCTTTCATGAGCGATCTGACACCCCTGCTGCACAGCTTCCGCGCTTATCTCGCCTCCCATGAGACCGAGGTGCTGGCGCGGTTCCTGAATGGTTTCGATTGGGAGATGCCCGAACGTCTGCTTGCGCCCCGCAGCCTGCCGGTCGTCAGTTATCTTGCGCCGGTGATCTCGGATAATCGCGAGACTATTCTGCTGCGCGCCCTCATGCATGCGGCGCCCTCACTTCACTGGGCGCAGACATATAACGCCGATGATTTCGGAAATGCCTTCCTTAAGCGCTATGGCTGGACCGAGCTGTTCGGCACCCGCGGCCATTTCGAAAGTGAAGTCATGGCCGGCGGCTTCCTGATGCTCGGCCCTGGCATCCACTACCCCGACCACCACCATGTCGCCGAGGAAATCTATATCCCGCTGACCGGTGGATCGCTGTGGAGCAAGGAAGGCGGCACCTTTGAGGAGCGGCACCCGGGAGAAATGATCCATCATCCGTCGGATGCGCGTCACGCCATGAAGACGAGTGGGGAGCCGCTGGTCGCCCTCTATCTCTGGCGCGGCGGCCCTTTGGCAGAGAAATCGACGATTTCCGGTGAGCGGTGAGACATAATTTCACGACTACGTGCCTTGGATGTACGTATTTATGTACAGAAATCGTATGGAGAGCATCATGGCCCATGTCGGCTTCACGGAGTTCAGACAAAATCTCGCATCGCATCTGGACGCGGTCATCGATAGTCGCGCGCCGCTCTTTGTCACGCGCAACAAGCAGAAGGCCGTCGTTGTCATTTCCGAGGAAGAATATGAGAGCATGCAGGAGACGCTTCATCTGATGAGCAATCCTGTGAACGCGCAGCTTCTTCGCGAGTCCATTGCGGAGATGGAGGCCGGTGGCGCAGTTGACCATGATATTGTGGAACGCAAGCCGTGAAATTGGCTTCGTCGCACCGTGCATGGCTCGATTACGTCTATTGGCAGCAAAATGACTGGAGCTGCGTTGAAAAAATCAACGTGCTCATCAAGGAGTGCATGCGAACGCCTTTTGCAGGTGTCGGCAAGCCTGAGCCGTTGCGCGGTGAGCTTCGCGGTTTTTGGTCCCGCCGTATCTCAGGTGAGCATCGCTTAGTCTACCGCGTTCGCGGATCTGCCGACGAGCAGGTGCTCGAAATAGCCTACTGCCGTTTCCACTACATACGTCCAGAAAAGTGAGCATTCGAATGACCGACGATATCGACAACCTTACCGGCAAAGAAGACGCCCGCCATTCCGAAAAGATGGCGAAGAAGAAGGCGGCGCGCGACAAGATCATGGCCACGAAGACCGATGAGAAGGGCCTGATCATCGTCCACACAGGCAAGGGCAAGGGTAAGTCGTCGTCTGCGTTCGGCATGATCTTCCGGCATATCGCGCACCGGAAACCCTCGGCCGTCGTGCAGTTCATCAAGGGCGCGATGTGGACCGGCGAGCGCGACCTGATCGAGAAGCATTTTTCCGATATCTGCCAGTTCCATACCATGGGCGAGGGGTTTACCTGGGAAACGCAGGACCGCGCCCGCGACGTTGCGGCGGCTGCTGCCGCCTGGGAGAAGGCAAAGGATCTGATCCGCGACGAGCGCAACTCCATGGTGCTGCTTGACGAGATCAATATCGCGCTGCGCTACGACTACCTCGACATCAACGAGGTCGTGAATTTCCTGAAGACGGAAAAGCCGCATATGACCCACGTCGTGCTCACTGGCCGGAACGCCAAGGAAGATCTGATCGAGATCGCCGATCTCGTGACGGAGATGGAGCTGATCAAGCATCCGTTCCGCTCCGGCATCAAGGGTCAGCCGGGCGTCGAATTCTGATGACCCAGAGCTGGCTGTTCTGGGCGATCCTTTCGGCGGCTTTCGCGGCGCTGACGGCGATTTTCGCCAAGATCGGCGTCGCCGGCGTCAACTCCGATCTGGCGACGCTGATCCGCACGTTGATCATCGTCGTCGTCCTGGCAGCCATCGTCGCCGCCACGGGCCAATGGCAACCCCCGTCCACGATCTCGGGAAAGACCTGGCTCTTCCTCGGCCTTTCCGGCATGGCGACCGGTGCCTCGTGGCTTGCCTATTTTCGCGCTCTGAAGCTTGGGGACGCTGCCCGCGTCGCCCCGATCGACAAGCTCTCCATCGTGCTCGTCGCCGTCTTCGGCGTCATCTTTCTCGGCGAGAAGCTCCATCTCGTCAATTGGCTGGGCGTGGCGCTCATCGCCAGCGGCGCCTTGCTGCTGGCGCTCTTTTGACGTGCCTCAGTTATCGAAAAAATCCGAACTCGCGCGGAATGCCTTAGGCGAAACAAAACAGCCTATATGCCGAGCCACATCCGAACGGGGTTTGTCGGATCCGAGATCAGTTTGACGGCAAAGGCGATGCAGACGCAGACGAGCAGCGGCTTGATGATTTTGGAACCGTTGCGCATGGCGAAGCGCGAGCCGGCCTGCGCGCCGAGAAATTGGCCAACGCCCATCATAAGGCCGATCTTCCAGAGAATCACGCCATAGGAGGCGAAGACGATGAGCGAGCCGAGATTGGAGCCGAAATTGAGGAGCTTCGTGTGCGCGGTCGCCTTGAGAAGGCCGTAGCCCGCGAGCGTCACGAAGGCGAGCATGAAAAAGGAGCCGGTGCCCGGACCGAATGCGCCGTCATAAAAGGCGATGAGCGGCACCAGCGTCAATCCGAACACCGTCTTGCTGATGCGGTGATGGCGCTCGATATCGCCGAGGTTGGGCTTGAGGGCGAAATAGACTGCGATAGCTATCAGCAGGAAGGGCAGCATGCCGCGCAGCAGGTCGCCCGGCAGGATGGTCGCAAGCGTCGCCCCAAGTGCGCCGCCGCCGACCGCCATCAGCCCCAGCAGCAATTGCGAGGGAAGGTGTACATGACCTTTTCGGGCATAGGCGATGGTCGCCGAGGCGGCGCCGAAGATCGACTGTGCCTTGTTGGTGCCCAGCATCTGCAGCGGCGGTAGGCCGACGATCAGCATGGCGGGCACGGTGATCAGCCCGCCGCCGCCGGCGATCGAATCGACGAAACCGGCAAAGAAGGCAGCGACGAAGAGAAGAAGAATGAGATGGGGGGCAAGGTCTTGCAAGGCAGGGACTCGAACGACTGGAATGCGCTATCTTGCATTCGCGACAAAGCGCGGCAACTGCCGTTGGGCCATAGTCCGGCAAAATGTGAACGAGAGGGCATTCATGACGGTGGGAAACGATCGACCGATGGCGGGCCGTTTCGTGGTCGGCCTGGGTTGTGAACGAGCCGCCCCGATCGAGGACGTCTGCGCTCTTGCCGAACGCGCGCTTCGCGAAGCGGGGATAGCGCCCGAAGAGGTGGCGGCGCTGGCCTCGATCGACATGAAGGAAGGTGAGCCCGCGATCCTGGAAGCGGCACGACGTCTGAACGTACCTGCACGGTTCTTCAGCGCCGGAAGGCTCGAGGAAGAGACCCCGCGGCTTAAGAACCCGTCGGAACTCGTCTTTGCGCGGGTCGGCTGTCATGGGGTGGCGGAAGCGGCAGCGCTTGCGGCCGCAGGCCCTGCGGCGGAGCTGGTGTTGGCGAAGATAAAATCCGCCTTCGCAACGGCCGCGATTGCCGAAATGGAATAGATCCTTGCCGATCCCTGCGATGGCGTTCGGCAGCTTGCGTGGTTGCGGAAATGCGCGCGGCGGCTATGGTGATGCCGCGCCGACGCAGCAGTTGCGAGCAGCTCGGCGCGGGATAACAGGGACTAATCATGCACAAGGTCATCTACGATACTGATCCGGGCGTCGACGACGCCATGGCTCTTCTCTTCCTGCATCGCCATCCTTTGATCGATCTGCTGGGCATCACGACGGTGTTCGGCAATGCTTCCGTCGAGACGACGACGCGCAACGCACTGTTTCTCAAGCGGGAGTGGGGCATTCCGTGCCCGGTCGCGCGGGGCGCTGGCGTAACCTTCGATCCGTCGCGCCAGGAGCGGCCGTGGCCGACCTTCGTGCATGGCGACAATGGCCTCGGCGGTATCGACGTGCCTGAGGTCATCGACCTGCCGCTCGATCCGCGCCCGGCTTATCGCTTCATCATCGATACGGTGCGCGCAAATCCGGGCGAGGTGACACTGGTCGCCGTCGGTCGCATGACGAACCTAGCGCTTGCTCTGAAACACGATCCGGAAATTGCAACGCTGGTGAAGGATGTCGTCATCATGGGCGGCAATTTCTACGTTCCGGGCAATGTCTCGCCGGTGGCGGAAGCCAATATCCACGGCGATCCGGAGGCAGCGGACGTCGTCATGACGGCGGCGTGGAAGGTGGTCGTGGTCGGCCTCGACGTCACGGCGGTGACGATCATGAGCCGCAGCTATCTCGCCGACATGGCGAAGGTCGGCGGCAAGGATGTCCAGCTCCTCAACGACCTGTCGCAATCCTACATCGATTTCTACAAGCACGCCGTCGAGGATGGCATGATGGTGCATGACAGCTGCGCCTGCGTCTATGTCGTCGCGCCGGAGCTGTTTTCGATCGTCACCGGGCCGGTGCGCGTGGTCTGCGGCGGCATCGCCGACGGCCAGACGATCGTCAAGCCGGACGGCATGCGCTTCCCGCCGGGCGACTGGGACGACCTGCCGAGCCAGATCGTCTGCACCGGTATCGAATCGGAGAAGGTCATCGATCTGATCTCCGACACCATCTTGCGCAGGGTTTGAGGAAGATCGGAATGTCACGCCACATTCTCCCGCTTGTGCGAGCGAGCGGGTCTTCCTAACATCGGCGAAAACGTCGTTGAGGGATTCGCGTGAATTTTGCGGTTGCTGCCTTGATTGCCTGCGGATGTGTCAGCCTGGCGGAAGGCCCCGACTGGCCTCCGGCGGACGACTATATCAATGCGGCGGTCGCATGCGGCCAGAATGGCGCCGCCTTGAACTGCGAATCGAGCCGCACGCGCTGGGCCAAGGATTATTCGGACGCCATCGCCGGAATCAAGGAGAGCCAGCGGCGCGTGTCGTTGTGCCTGAGCACGGGCTGTGACCATGCCGTACGCCCGAATGCCGTTCTCGGCTGCGCCTGGCGGGTGGTGATCGCCGGCTCCGCGCAACATCGGAACGCCGCCGACGCCGCCGACCTCACGCAATTTTGCGGTTCCGCCTATCTCGACGATGCCGGGCGCAAGGCCGCCCATATTCAAGCGCGCTTCATGCAGCAACTGCTTGCAAAGGCCGATTGAGGAGAGCCGGTCGCGATATCAATGGCTTGCAAGGATTGCCTGCGGATTTGATTCCGCGTCTTCTCAAAGAGATTCAATTCTCGTTCCGAGCCTGCCGTCGCGTCGAGCAAAGTTGGCATCGCAGACCCGGGGTCCCTGACTACCGGATCGTCCTATGCTGCGCCAGATTGCAATTTCTGCCCGCCGGGCATAGGACAGCAGGCATGAGTGATACCGCATTTTCCTCCCTTCCGACGCTGGAACCGGGCAGCGTCTGGCTGGTCGGCGCTGGGCCTGGCGATCCGGGCCTGTTGACGCTGCTGGCCGCCAAGGGCCTGGCGGAGGCCGATATCGTGGTTCATGACGCGCTGGTCAACGAGGAGTGCCTGAAACTCGCGCGGCCGGGTGCCGCACTCGAATATGCGGGAAAGCGTGGCGGCAAGCCGTCGGCCAAGCAGCGCGACATCTCTCTTCGCCTGGTCGAACTGGCGCGGGCCGGACAACGCGTACTTCGGCTCAAGGGTGGCGATCCATTCGTCTTCGGCCGCGGCGGCGAAGAGGCGCTGACGCTGGTCGAGCACAATATCCCGTTCCGCATCGTGCCCGGCATCACCGCCGGGATCGGCGGATTGGCCTATGCCGGCATTCCCGTCACCCACCGCGACGTCAACCATGCGGTCACTTTCCTGACCGGCCATGATTCCTCCGGCGTCGTGCCGGATGCCATCAACTGGCAGGCGATAGGGCAGGGCTCGCCTGTTATCGTCATGTATATGGCGATAAAACATATCGGCCAGATCAGCGCCAACCTGATTGCGGCGGGCCGCTCGCCGGACGAGCCGGTCGCTTTCGTCTGCAATGCGGCAACCGCCGCGCAGCGCGTTCTGGAAACAACGCTCGGCGAGGCGCAAGCCGCGGTCGCCGCCTTCGGCATCGAGCCGCCCGCGATCGTCGTGGTCGGCGAGGTCGTGCGGCTCAGATCCTCGCTCGATTGGCTCGGGGCGCTTGCCGGCCGGCGGCTGCAACCGGAGGCGCAGACGGCTCGCGGCCGCCGCGTCCCGGCATGAGCGGGCTCCTGATCGCGGCTCCGGCGTCAGGCTCCGGCAAGACGACGGTCACGCTCGGTCTGCTTCGGGCCTTGCGTGCGAGGGGCGTTGCCGTCGCGCCGGGCAAGGCGGGGCCGGACTATATCGATCCTGCATTCCATGCGGCGGCCACCGGCGCGCCGTGCCTGAATTTCGATCCCTGGGCTATGCGCGAGGAGCTGATCTCCGCCAATGCCGCATTGCATCGGGCGGGCGGGCGCGTCCTCATCGTCGAGGCGATGATGGGTCTGTTCGATGGCGCCGCCGATGGTCGCGGCACACCCGCCGATCTGGCCGCATTTCTCGGGCTCGCTGTCGTCCTAGTCGTCGACGCCTCGCGCATGTCGCACTCGGTGGCACCCCTCGTCAGCGGCTTTGCCAATTTTCGCGCCGATGTCCGGATCGCCGGCGTCATTCTCAACCGCGTCGCCAGCGACCGGCACGAGGCCATGTTGCGCAACGCGCTTGCCGCCATCCGCATGCCGGTGATCGCGGTTCTGCGCGCCGATACGGCGCTGACTTTACCGGAGCGGCATCTCGGGTTGGTGCAGGCTGGCGAGCACAACGGGTTGGAAGATTTCATCGAGCGCGCCGCGGCGACGATCTCCGCCGGATGCGATTTCGACCAGCTGCTGCGCTCGGCGCATCAGCAGCCGATCGGGCCTTCCACGGCAAACATTGCGCGCCTCATGCCGTTGGGACAACGTATCGCCGTCGCGCGCGATATCGCCTTTGCGTTTTCCTATGAACATATGCTGCTCGGCTGGCGCCGGCGCGGTGCGCAGATCTCCTTCTTTTCACCGCTCGCCAATGAGGCGCCTGGCGCGGATGCCGATGCGATCTATCTGCCGGGCGGCTATCCGGAATTGCACGCCGGCCGGATCGCCGCCAGCAACGGTTTTCGCGAGGCGATGCTCAAAGCGGCCGCGCGCGGCGCAAGGATCTATGGCGAGTGCGGCGGCTACATGGTGCTCGGCGAGGGATTGATCGACGCATCCGGCGAGCGGCATGCGATGCTTGGGCTCCTGCCGGTGACGACCAGTTATCAGAAGCGGGAGCGGCACCTCGGCTACCGGCGCGTTACGCCCCTCGAAGGCTCATTTTTCACGCGCCTGATGACGGCGCATGAGTTCCACTATTCGACCATCGCCTCGCAAGACGAGGCCGGTCGCCTGTTCGCCGCACGCGACGCGCTTGGCAACGATCTCGGAACGACCGGCCACCAGCGCGGCAACGTCGCCGGGTCCTACATGCACCTGATCGATATTGCCGGGGAAGCGGAATGAACGGCAAAATCGTGCATGGCGGCGGCATCACCGCGGCGGCGCGCCTCTTTGGCGGCCGGCCGCAAGATTGGCTCGATCTGTCGACCGGCATCAATCCCAACCCCGTTTCCCTGCCGGATATTCCCGTTTCAGCGTGGCATCGGCTTCCGGATGAGCATCGCGTCGATGCCGCACGCGCGGCGGCGCGCCGATACTATCGAAGCGGAGGCATTTTGCCGTTGCCGGTGCCCGGCACGCAATCCGTCATCCAGTTGCTCCCGAGGCTGCTTGCGCCAGGTGCACGCGTTGCGGTCGTCTCCCCGACCTACGGCGAATATGCCCGCGCCTTTGCCCGCGCCGGCCTTGCCCTCGATCCGATCTCAAGCCTCGATGCCGTGAATGCTGCGCACCAGCTGGTCGTCGTCGTCAATCCCAACAATCCGGACGGAAGGCTGTGGGGCGCGGATCGGATGGTGGCGTTGCACGACGTGCTGCGGGCGCGGGGTGGGTACCTCGTCGTCGACGAGGCTTTCGGGGACGGAAATTCCGAAACGAGCCTTGCCCCTCGCGCGTCCGTACTGCCCAATCTCGTCATCTTCCGCTCGTTCGGAAAGTTCTTCGGCCTCGCGGGCCTGCGGCTCGGTTTCGTGATCGCGCAAGCCTCCTTGCTCGACCGCTTTGACGAATGGCTGGGGCCATGGGCGGTATCGGGACCGGCGCTTGCTATCGCTGCCGACCTGCTCGCCACCGACACGGCGCCGATCCGCGCGCGTATCCGAAAGCGTCGGCAGGCGCTTGGCGCGGTGCTTGCCGATGCAGGGTTGACGGTTGCGGGCGGCACTGATCTCTTCGCCTTGGTTGCCGATCCGCGCGCGGCCCACATATATGACCATCTCGCCCGCCACCACATTCTGATCCGCAAGTTCGACTACGCGGGCGATTGGCTGCGCTTCGGGCTTACCCCCGACGAGGAAGCCGACCGGCGGCTTGCCGGCGCGCTTGCGGATATGGAAAGACCATGATCGACCAACACCTGCTTATTCTTGTCCTGGCGCTGCTTCTGGATCGTATCGTCGGCGACCCGGCCTGGATGTGGTCGCATGTGCCGCATCCGGTGGTCGTCTTCGGAAAGGCGATTTCCTATTTCGATCGGCATCTGAACCTGAAGCGACTTCCGGCGGAGGGACGCCGGCGCAACGGCCTGTTGTCGATCGTCGTCCTCCTTGCGGGTGCCGCGCTCGTCGGCTGGGCGGTGCACGTGCTTTTTGCCAGGTTCGGCCTTATCGGGCTTGCGATCGAGGCGATGTTGGTTGCCGTCTTCCTTGCGCAGAAAAGCCTTGCCGACCATGTGAGCGACGTGTCCGATGCCTTGCGGCGCGAGGGATTGGACGGGGGGCGGCGTGCCGTTTCGCGGATCGTCGGGCGCGATCCCGAAACGCTCGACGAGGCTGGCGTCTGCCGCGCGGCGATCGAGAGCCTCGCCGAAAACTTTTCCGACGGCGTGGTGGCGCCGGTGATCTGGTACGCGATCTTCGGTCTGCCCGGTCTCTTTGCATACAAGATGCTGAATACGGCGGATTCGATGATAGGTCACAAATCCGAGACCTATCTCGATTTCGGCCGGGCGGCCGCCCGGCTGGACGACGTGGCCAACTGGCCGGCAGCACGGCTGTCGATCCTGTTGATCGCTTCCGGCGCACTCGTCAGGAACGGCATTGCCGCGCTCGCCAACACGTTTCGCGTGGCGGTGCGTGACGGCGGGCTGCATCGCTCCCCCAATTCAGGCAGGCCGGAAGCGGCAATGGCCGGCGCTCTGGACATTCAATTGGCCGGGCCCCGCGTCTATGGCGGCGAGATCGTTCGCGAGCCGATGATCAACGGATCGGGGCGCGACATTGCAACCGCCAGCGACGTCGAGGCGGGTATTTCGATCTTCTATTCCGCCTGTACCGTGCTGGTGGTTCTGGCGTTCCTGGTCTTTCTGTTGTTATTGTAATCAAGGGATTGAGGGCATCCCTAACGTTACGGGGACAAGGAGTATACGGGCGCATAGCAGTCTATCTAGGAGAGTATCACGCTTTGGTTGTTAGGTTTGCCCTGAAATCGCTGAGATGCGGCGAGTACAGAGGGGAACCAGATGAGAAGGGCCATCGTAGCGGCATCTGCCGCGGTGTTTTTACAGTTTATGAGTGTGTCGGCTAATGCGGATGCATTGGTTGCTCAAGTTGATATTGGGACGCAGACGATGACCGTCAGCCAGGACGGCATCATGAAATACCGATGGAAGATCTCGACGGCACGGCGAGGGTACGTCACTCCCACCGGCTCCTACCGGGCGAAATGGCTGTCGCGAGATCATCACTCGAAGAAATATGATGACGCTCCGATGCCTTACGCGGTGTTCTTCAATGGCGGCTATGCCGTCCATGGGACCTACGATGTCAGGCGCCTTGGACGTCCGGCCTCGCACGGTTGTGTGCGCCTGCTGCCGCAAAACGCCGCGACCTTCTTCTCGATGACCCGCGAAGCCGGTCTGCACAACACCCGGATCGTTATCCGAAGGTAGCGATGGCGGTCAGCCGAGGGCTGCGGCTCGCCTCAGTCCTTCGGCATCGTGGATGGCGACGCGGCGGCTGCCCTCGAGGGCGATGATGCGGCTCCGGCGCAGCGCGCCCATTTGGCGGCTGACGGTCTCGATCGTCAGCCCAAGGAAGTCTGCTATATGGGCACGCGAGAGCGGCAACTCGAATCCCGTGGCATTTCTCGGTAAGGGTTCGGCGCCAGCCGCAATCAACAGCAGAAAGCTCGCCACCCTTTCTTTGGCGGTCTTTCGGCCGAGCGTCAGCAGCCAGTCGCGCGCTTCGTCCAGTTCCTTCAGCGCCTGGCGATGAAGACGTCGGCCAAGATCCGGCACCTCGAAGGCCATGCGGTCCAGTCGTTCCCGCGACAAACTGCAAACGTCCGTCTCCACAGCGGCATGCGCGGCAAGGTCGCTCTCGTCGCCGTATGGGCGACCGATGAAATCGGACGGAAATCTCAACCCGACGATCTGCTGACGTCCGTCGGAGAGCGTCTTGCTCAGGGCAACGACGCCGCGAAGGACGTTGTGATAGGAGGAGATCTCCTCACCTTCGGCAACGATCTTCTCGCCGGGTGCAAGCTGCCTGCGGCTGGAATGCCGGCTGATCTCCAGAAGCTGCGCCGGTGTGAGGACGGCGCAAATACCATTCCTCCGGCCTTCGCAGAAGCGGCAGAGCAGGGGTAGGTTCGACAGGCTGCTGTTTGTGACGTGACCGTCCATTGTTTCACCATAGGCTGCGCTTGCCGCAGCGCTGCTCGATCTTTACTCCGATTCGAAGGCAGCGTCCCGCAGCCGGGCCGCGACATGGAGCAGCAGGCATGAGGGAAGCGGCGACACGCGGGTTCGGCGCGGGCCAATGCTGTTTCGGCAACAGTCGTGCGGCAAATTTCGGCGTGGTTCGGCTGAAGGCATTGGCTTTTGGAATGGATTTCCCTATGAGGGGGGTTGAATAATCATTGCAAGAGGTATGGGCGTGACTGCTACATTCGACAAAGTTGCTGACATCATCGCAGAGACCAGCGAGATCGATCGCGAGACGATCACGCCGGAAAGCCACACGATTGATGACCTCGGCATCGACAGCCTGGACTTCCTGGATATCGTCTTTGCGATCGACAAGGAATTCGGCATCAAGATCCCGCTCGAGCAGTGGACGCAGGAAGTCAACGAAGGCAAGGTGTCGACGGCTGAGTATTTCGTCCTGAAGAACCTCTGCGCCAAGATCGACGAACTGCGCGCCGCCAAGGGCTGAGCACTCGCGACATGATTTTGACCGCCCTGCCGCCTACTATGGCGGCCGGGCGGTTTTGTTCTTGAACCTCTAAACCATGTCCCGGCGGAATTGCCGGGGTCGGGCCGGAGAGCGTGATGCTGCTGGAATATTTCCAGATGATTGACCGGGTGGAAGCCGTCGATCTCCAAAAGGGGACGCTTAGGGCGCGTTCGGTCGTGCCGGCCAAGAGCCCGGTGTTCGAAGGCCATTTTCCCGGCATGCCCCTCGTTCCGGGCGTACTTCTGATCGAGACCATGGCTCAGGCCTCGGGGATGCTGGTGCTTGGTGTGACGAAGTTCTCCGCCATGCCATTCCTGATGATGGTCGACGGCGCCAAGATGCGCACCTTCGTCGAACCGGAAGCGGTGCTGGACATCGAGGCCCAGCTGGAGCACGAAGGGTCCGGCTTTGCCGTGACCAAAGCGAAGATTTCCATTGCCGGAAAAAGGGTTTGCGACGCGCAGTTGAAGCTGCGCACGATGCCGTTCAACGAAGTGCCGCTTGCCGAGATCGTTCGCAAGCGGGCGGGCGAGGTGGGTCTTCTCGACGCCATCGCCGCCAGCGCATGATCCCCAAATCGGTAACGATCCAAGGGCTGTGCGCCTGTTCTAAAGTGCGACAGCGTCCTTTGCCCGTCATGAATGACGGCAGGCGCTGTAGAGCCTGAACCCGTCCGAGACGGTTTCGGCGACGCTGCAATAAAGAGGGTTGATGTATGAGCAAGGCTCAGAATGATGTGGTCATCACGGGTATCGGCATCGTTACCTGTCAGGGCGTCGGCACGGACGCGCATATCGCCATGCTCACCGCTGGCGGTCCGCCCGAAACGGTGATCGAGACCGAGAAGTTCAAGCCGTATCCCGTGCATCCTCTGCCGGTGATCGACTGGTCCGCGCAGATCCCCAAGCGCGGCGACCAGCGGCAGATGGAGAATTGGCAACGGATCGGCGTCTTTGCCGCCGGCCTTGCGCTCGACGATGCCGGCTTCAAGGACGATCTCGACGCCTGCGGCGCCATGGACATGATCGTGGCGGCCGGTGGCGGCGAGCGCGATATCAATGTCGACACGATGATCGTCGACGAAGGCCTGAAGCGCAACGACCGCGAGCTTCTGCTCAACGAAAAGCTGACGACCGAGCTTCGCCCGACGCTGTTCCTTGCCCAACTCTCGAATCTGCTCGCCGGCAACATTTCCATCGTCCACAAGGTGACGGGCTCGTCGCGCACGTTCATGGGCGAGGAGGCCGCCGGCATTTCCGCCGTCGAGACGGCCTTTCATCGCCTGAAGTCCGGTGAATCCAGCCATGCGCTGGTGGGCGCCGCCTTCTCGGCGGAGCGTCCGGATATGATCCTGCTCACCGAGTCGATCGGCGCGCATCATCGTGGCGAGTGGAGCCCGCTCTGGTCGCGCGGGCCGCAAGACGGCGGCGGCCTGATCCCAGGCTCTTCAGGCGTTTTCCTGGTTCTGGAATCGCGCGCTCACGCAGAAACGCGGGGCGCGCGCATCTATGCCAGGATCGACGCGATCGAAGGGGATCGCGGCAACCGCGACGGCGGCAAGCTGGAAGCGCGCCTCGAACGGCTGCTCGAACCGGCGAAGGCTTCCTTCGCGGACGGCACGGCTGTCTTCTGTGGGACGACCGGCATGCTCGACCTTGCCGCCCGCGAGAAGGCAACGCTGGAAGCGGCGCTTCCGGGTGCTGCCATTCGTGGTTACGGTGGGGTGCTCGGTCACGGCCTGGAGGCGCAGTTTCCGCTTGGGCTTGCGCTTGCCGCGCTTGCGGTCGCCAATGGCGCCAAGGTGCCGCCGTTCGACGGCGAGCATGAAAAGCCGATGGCTGTCGGCACCAGGACCGCGGTCGTCACGACGGTTGGCCATGTGCGCGGCGAAGGTATCGCCGTACTTTCCGCGGATGCGTGAGGAGTAACAGGATCATGACTGCTTACAAGGATCATCTCGGCCGCCCGATCGTCGCCGTCACCGGCATGGGCATCATCACTTCGCTCGGCCAAGGGCTCGCCGACAATTGGAACGCGCTGTCTTCGGGCACTTCCGGTATCCACGGGATCACCCGCTTTCCGACGGACGGGCTTTCGACGCGTATCGCCGGCACGGTCGATTTCATCGACATTCCCGTGCCGAACGCCGTCGAGCGCTCCTATGCCTTCGCGCGCGAAACCACCATCGAGGCGCTGGCGCAGGCCGGCCTCTCGGGTGATTTCAACGGGCCGCTGTTCCTCGCAGCCCCGCCGATCGAACCGGAATGGAGCGCCCGTTTCGACCTTGCCGACCGCTCGCCGCCGGCCGATCATCCGGGCGACGCCTATGAGCGTTTTCTTGCCGCGATGCGCCAGCGCACCGATGCCGCCTTCCACGAGGCATCGCTCTTCGGCGCCATTTCCGAGCGGCTTTCCGATCGCTTCGGGACACGTGGCTTGCCCGTGACGTTGTCGACGGCCTGCGCCTCGGGCGCCACCGCCATCCAGCTCGGCATCGAAGCGATCCGCCAGGGCCGCACGACGCGGGCGCTGACGGTCGCGACCGACGGTTCGCTCAGCGCCGAAGCGCTGATCCGCTTCTCGCTGCTTTCGGCGTTGTCGACCCAGAACGATCCGCCGACCAAGGCCTCCAAGCCCTTCAGCAAGGACCGCGACGGTTTCGTCATCGCCGAAGGTGCCGCGACCCTGGTGCTGGAATCCCTGGAATCCGCCGTCGCGCGCGGCGCCAGGGTACTCGGCATCATGAAGGGCGCCGGCGAAAAGGCCGACAGCTTCCACCGCACCCGCTCGTCGCCGGATGGCGGCCCGGCGATCGCGACAATCCGCGCGGCACTCGCCGACGCCGGCATCGACGAGAACGGCATTGGCTACATCAACGCGCACGGCACCTCGACGCCGGAAAACGACAAGATGGAGTACATGTCCATGCTCGCCGTCTTCGGCGACAAGCTGGCTTCCATCCCGGTGTCTTCGAACAAGTCGATGATCGGTCATACGTTGACTGCCGCAGGCGCCGTCGAAGCCGTGTTCTCGCTGCAGACCATGCTGACCGGCACGGTGCCGCCGACGATCAACTATAACAGCCCGGATCCGGCGATTGCGCTTGATGTCGTGCCCGGCAAGAAGCGCGAAAAGCAGGTGCAAGCCGTCCTTTCCAACTCCTTCGGCTTCGGTGGGCAGAATGCCAGCCTTGTCATGGCGCTCGAACCGGCATAGAGACCCTCCTTGATTTTGAGACGAGGTGGTTTTTGACGTCATCCTCGGGATAAGCCCCGAGGATGTCGGTGAACCACGTAGAAGAAAGAGCTAAACATCATGCGTGCTCTGCAACTGATCGATGACCGCAAACTCGAGATCACCGACGTGCCGGAGCCCGAAGCTCCCGGTGCCGGTGAGGTGACGTTGCGCGTCAAGGCTGTCGCGCTCAACCATATCGACGTCTGGGGTTGGCGCGGCATGGCGTTCGCCAAGCGCAAGATGCCGCTCGTCATCGGCGCGGAAGCGTCCGGCGTCGTCGAAAGCATTGGACCCGGCGTTGCCAACGTGCTGCCCGGTCAGCTCGTGTCGATCTACGGCGCGCGCACCTGCGGGCTTTGCCGTCCCTGCCGCGAAGGCCGCGACAACCTCTGCGAACATGTCGGCGGCGTCCACGGTTTCCATCTCGACGGTTTCGCGCAGGAGAAGGTCAACCTTCCGGCGCGCCTGCTCGTTCCGGCCCCTCCTGGCGTCGATGCCGTCAGTGCGGCGCTTGCGCCGGTGACCTTCGGCACGGTCGAACACATGCTCTTCGACAATGCCAAGCTTGAGCCCGGCGAGACGATCCTTGTCCATGCCGGCGGCTCGGGCATCGGCTCGGCGGCGATCCAGCTTGCCAAGAAGATCGGCTGCACCGTGATCACCACGGTCGGCTCGGATGACAAGATCGAAAGGGCGAAGGCGCTCGGCGCCGATCACGTCATCAACTACCGCACCGACCGCTTCGAGGGCGTGGTGCGCAAGCTCACCAAGAAGAAGGGCGTCGACGTCGTCTTCGAACATGTCGGCAAGGATACTTGGGCAGGCTCGATGCTCTGCATGAAGCGCGGCGGACGTCTCGTCACCTGCGGCTCCACTTCCGGCGTGTCGACCGATCTTAACCTGATGATGCTCTTCCAGCAGCAGTTGAAGCTGCTCGGCTCCTTCGGTTGCCGGATGGAGAACATGGCCAACGCCATGCAGAAGATGGCGCGCGGCCTCGTTCATCCTGTAATCGACACGGAAGTCGGCTTCGACGATATCGACCGGGCGCTGGAGCGCATGGAGACCCGCCAGGTCTTCGGCAAGATCATCCTCAACGTGGGTTGAGCGCGTGAAGCTCGTCATTACACGGCTCGTGCTGTCGCTGATCCACTTTCGGCAATGGTTGGTGGCGCAGGTCGCTTTCGCGTTCCTCAATTTCCTAAAGCTGTTTCCGGCGGATGCGGCGATCAATTTCGCCGACCGCTTGACGCGGCTCATCGGGCCCCGCACGCGTCGCCACAAGCTGATGCTGACAAACCTCAGGAACGGCTTCCCGGAAAAGAGCGAGGCGGAGATCGAGGCGATCGCGCTTGCCAGCTGGGGCAACATGGGGCGGCTCGCGGCGGAATACGTGTTTCTCGACCGGCTGTTCGATTACGACTATTACCGGGCCGAGCCGGGGAGGGTGGAAGTCTCTGGCATTCCGATCTTCATGGACCTGCGTGACAACCCGCGTCCTTTCATCGTCTTTACCGGCCACACGGCCAATTTCGAGCTGCTGCCGGTCGCGGGCGCGGCTTTCGGCCTGCACGTCACCGTGCTGTTCCGGCCGCCGAACAATCCCTATGTCGCCCAGAAGGTCTTCGATTTCCGCAGCGCCCGCATGGGCAAGCTGGTGCCTTCGCATGCCGGCTCCTCCTTCGCACTGGCACGTCAGCTGGAGGCCGGCGCAGGCGTCGGCGTGCTGGTCGACCAGAAGTTCGGCAAGGGATTGAAGACCACGTTCTTCGGACGGCCCGTCAAGACCAATCCGCTGCTGCCGAAGCTCGTCCGGCAGTTCAATTGCGAGGTTTATCCGGCGCGCTGCGTGCGTTTGCCCGGCAATCGCTACAGGCTGGAGATCGAGCCGTGCATGGAGCTGCCGCGTGACGCAGCCGGCAATCTCGACCTTACCGCGACGGCGCAGAAGATGAACGACAAGGTCGAAGCCTGGGTCAGGGAGAACCCGGAGCAATGGCTTTGGTATCACGACCGTTGGGACATAAAAGACAGCGTCTTCAAGTGAATTATCGCGTGAACAGATTTCCCTTTATACGCGAAATCGCGCATGGCGCAGATTGAACGTGATCAAAGATCATGTTACGGGTACGTACGTCAGAAGCATTCATGCGCCGCAGGACCAGGAGAGCGTAATTGTTGGCACTCTTTCATGCTTTTTCGCTGAAAAGCACGCAGATGCAGCGGGCAATCAAAACGGGCAATGACGATCTCGTGGGTTTGCTCGACCGGGACATGGAAAGCATTGTCGCGGCCATTCTCGCCTACAGGGCGCGCAGTACGCTCGAAATCTACATGCAGCTTCAGTTTCTGATCAGCATGATCCGTCAAGAGGCGGACGATAGTGCGTGTGTTGCGCGTGACGCCAACGCGATGTCAGCCTTGCTCGACCGCTATTTCTCGGATGCGCACGGTGCGGCGACAGACGCCGTCCTGATCGCCTCGAGACCTCCGGAGCCAGAGTTGCCGCTTTTTGCGCATTCGGGCGGGCTCAGCGACGTTATTCTTGAAAGCATGACCGATCACGTCGCAGTCGTAACGCGCGACTACCGCTATCTCTATGCAAACACCGCCCATGCCGCCGCTCTTTCGAGGAAGCCCATCGAACTGGTGGGCAAGCATATCCGCGAAGTCATTGGCAGCCAGCGCTTCGAAAACAGGGCGCGCGCCAATCTCGACGGTTGCTTCGCGGGTAATTCTCTCAGCTACGAGTATACGCTCGAGGACCAGGGCGACCACTTGATCGGCTGCAAGATGACGCCCGTGCGCGGTGCAAAGGGTGAGGTTCTCGGTGCGTTGGTGCAGGTACGGGTTGCGGTCAGGAGCGCACTGACCGCGTAGGCGAAAGCCAACGCCGCGGGACGCTCGACCAGCGGGGCGGGACCGAGCCCGCCCGGCGGACGTGCTTCAGCTTTCCTGCGACAGGCAGTCCTTCAAGGCGTTTGCGACGCCGTGCATCAGGTTGAAGTAAAGATCCGGGCCTTCCGGCAGGGTGGCAGCCTCCGGGTCGAGAACACCGGATCTCGCCTTGGTTCCCTCGATCACCACATTCACGAGACGAGGCTCGAACTGCGGTTCGGCAAAGACGCAGGTCGCACCGAGGTCGGCGACCTTGCGGTGGATATCGGCGACGCGCTCCGCTCCCGGAATGGTTTCAGGGCTCACCGTGATCGATCCTGCGACTTTGACGCGGTAGCGGTGCTCGAAATACTGGTAGGCGTCGTGGAAGACGATGAAAGGCTTGTCCTTGACGGTCGAAACGGTCTTGGCGATCTCGTTGTCGAGCGCGTCGAGCCGGGTATTCAGGGTCGTCTGATTGGCCTGGTAGGCCAGCGCATTGGAGGGATCGGCGGCAACCAGGGTTGCGGTGATCTCCGCGGCCATGGCTTTCGCGTTCATCGGATCTAGCCAAAGGTGCATGTCGAACTGCTCGCCCACGGCGTCCGGCGCGGGCTCGTCGCCGTCGTCATCGGCTTCGAACGCGCCGCCTTCGCGGTACTTCAGCTTGGTCAGGCCCGAGGCCTTGTCCAGTTCCACCTGCACAGCACCGCTACCGAGTGCGGCGAGCGGCTTTTGCAGAAACACCTCCATGCCTGGCCCCGTCCAGAAGATCACTTTGGCGCCTTGCAGCGCGCGAGCGTTCGACGGCTTCATCGAATAGGTATGGGGGGACGAGGCGCCCTCGACGATAAGTTCGGGCGTGCCGACGCCAGCCATGATGGCCGCGACCAGCGAGTGGATAGGCTTGATCGACGCCACCACCGCCGGCGGCTCGGCTGCCAGCGCCGAGCTTGCGGCAAACATCGATGCTCCGAAATACAGGACTTTTGCCAACCTCATTGCGAAAACTCCTTGAAGGTTATGTGTAATGTTATTACATCAATTGCGTTATGCTATAACGTGTGCGATAGCAGGACGCAACAGCGCAATGGGAAAATCATGCTTTCTTCGGTAAAGGCCGAAACCGGGCCGCTTGTCTCGCTTTCGAATGTCGGCGTGCGGCGAAACGGCCGATGGCTGGTGCGCGGCGTCGATTTTTCGGTGCGCCGCGGCGAGATCGTTACCCTGATCGGGCCGAACGGCTCTGGCAAATCGACGAGCGCGAAGGCGGCGATCGGCGTCCTCAAGCCGGACGAAGGCGAGGTGGTGCGGATACCGTCCCTGAAGGTCGGCTACGTTCCCCAGAAGCTCGCCGTCGACTGGACGCTGCCGCTCAGCGTTCGCCGGCTGATGACGCTGACTGGCCCGCTGCCCGAAGGGGAATTGATGGCGGCGCTCGAGGCGACCGGCATTGCCCATCTGGCGCGCGCCGAGGTGCAGCACCTTTCCGGCGGCGAATTCCAGCGCGCGCTGCTTGCCCGGGCCATCGCCCGCAAGCCGGATCTCCTGGTGCTCGACGAGCCGGTGCAGGGCGTTGATTTCAGCGGCGAGATCGCGCTTTACGATCTCATCAAGTCGATCCGCAATTCCTCCGGCTGCGGGATCCTGTTGATTTCGCATGATTTGCACGTCGTCATGGCGGCGACGGATACCGTCATCTGCCTCAACGGCCACGTCTGCTGCCGCGGCACGCCGCAGTCCGTTACCGCAAGCGCGGAATATGTGCGCCTGTTCGGCTCGCGCGCCGCGCAGTCGCTTGCCGTCTACAGTCACCATCACGACCACACCCATCTGCCGGACGGCCGGGTCCAGCACGAGGACGGCTCGATCACCGACCATTGCCATGCGGACGACGGCCATCACGCGCACGATCATGACCACGCGCATGGCGAGGCGCACGATCACGCCCACCATCATGGGCACGATCACGGGCGTCACGATCAGGGCCATGGCGGAGCGACAGCCGCGCGCGTCGAAGGGGAAGGAGGCCGCGATGCTTGACGACTTCTTCCTGCGCGCACTGCTTGCCGGCGTCGGCTTGGCGCTCACCATCGGGCCGCTCGGCTGCTTCATCATCTGGCGGCGCATGGCCTATTTCGGCGATACGATCTCGCACTCGGCGCTGCTCGGCGTGGCGCTTTCGCTGCTGTTGCAGGTCAACCTGACGCTTTCGGTCTTCGCCGTTGCCGCCATCGTCTCCATACTACTTCTCTTCCTGCAGCGCCGGCAGGCGTTGTCGGCGGATGCGCTGCTCGGCATTCTGTCTCACGCGACGCTCGCGATCGGCCTCGTCATGGTGGCCTTCATGAGTTGGGTGCGGATCGATCTCATCGCGTTCCTCTTCGGCGACATCCTCGCCGTTTCGCCGAGCGATATCGCCTTCGTCTGGGGCGGCGGCGTGCTGGTGCTTGCGGTCATCGCCTGGCTGTGGCGGCCGCTGCTTGCCGCGACCGTCAATCCGGAACTTGCGGAAGCCGAAGGCTTGCGGCCCGAGCGCGCCAAGCTCGTCTTCATGCTGTTGATGGCGGCGGTGATTGCCATTGCGATGAAAATCGTCGGCATCCTCCTGATCACCGCTCTCCTTATCATCCCCGCCGCGACCGCCCGCCGTTTTGCGCTGACGCCCGAAACGATGGCGGTTCTTGCCTCGCTGATCGGAGCGGCGGCCGTGGTCGGCGGGCTCTTCGGGTCGCTGCGCTACGATACGCCCTCCGGTCCGTCCATCGTCGTCGCCGCGCTCTTCCTTTTCCTGCTCAGCCTGCTTCCCGCTTTTCGCCGCAACCCGGCGGCCGCCGTGCCGCAGGAGAAGGAGGCCCCATGACCTGCCCGGCATTGACCAAGAACCAGACGCTGGTGTTCGAGGTGCTGACGAAGGCGGAAGGTCCGCTCAGCGCCTACACCATCCTCGACCGCCTGCGCGACCACGGTTTTCGCGCGCCGCTGCAGGTCTATCGCGCGCTCGACAAGCTGCTTGAATACGGTGTCGTCCACCGGCTCGAAAGCATCAATTCCTTCGTTGCCTGCGCCCACCCCGACGAGGATTGCCACAATCACGGCATCGTCGCCTTTGCCATATGCGACGGATGCGGCCACGTCATCGAGTTCCACGACCATGAGGTCGACCATCGCCTGCTTGGCTGGCTGAAAGGGCAGTCGTTCAAGCCGGAGAAGGCGACGATCGAAGTGCGCGGACATTGCGCGGCGTGTTCGTGACGCCATTCCAGGGAAAGCGCTAACCGGTGTTCCGCCCTCAATCGATCCGTTTGAGATCGCGGGCGAAGCGCTGCCAGTTGGCCACATAGTTGCGCGCGGAGCGTCTGAGCCCTTCGACGGCGGCCTCGTCGAGTGTTCGGATCACTCGCGCGGGCGAACCGACGATCAGCGAGCCATCGGGGAATTCCTTGCCCTCGGTGACGAGCGCATTGGCGCCGATCAGGCAGTTGCGGCCGATCTTCGCGCCGTTCAGGATCGTTGCGCCCATGCCGACGAGCGAATTGTCGCCGATGGTGCAGCCATGAATGATGGCATGGTGGCCGATGGTGCAGCCTTCGCCGATCGAGACCGGAAAGCCGGGATCGGTATGCACCATCACGCCTTCCTGGATATTGCTCCGACGGCCGACGACAATCGGCTCGTTGTCGCCGCGCAGCACCGCGCCGAACCAGATGCCTACCTCCCCGGCGATCTCGACCTTGCCGATCACAGTCGCGTCCGGCGCCAGCCAGTAGAGGCCCGGGGCAGGCGTCTTGGGGGCGTGGCCGGCAAGGGCGTAGAGGGGCATGGGCAGTTCTCCTTGGGACTTTCCTTCTATTCGCCGGCGACACCGCGCAAAGTACCGGCCTAGGCCGTCAGCGCCTCTTCCGACAGGGCGGCGAGATCGACGGCGGCGAAGGCGGCTGCGATCACTTCCGGCCCAGCGCCGGCTTTTGCCGCATCGGTGGACAGGATCTGGCGGTAGCGCCGAGCGCCGGGCAGCCCGGTGAACAGGCCGACCATATGTCGGGCGATATGCTGCAGCCTGCCGCCACCGGCAATATGGGCCTCGGCATAGGCCATCATCGTGTCGCGCAGCGCCAGCCAGTCGAACGGCGAGCTTTCCCGGCCGAAGAAACGCTGATCGACCTCGGCGAGGATTGCAGCGTTCTGATAGGCAGCGCGGCCGAGCATGA
This sequence comes from Rhizobium sp. RAF56, assembly GCF_052113965.1. Classification (NCBI taxonomy): domain Bacteria; kingdom Pseudomonadati; phylum Pseudomonadota; class Alphaproteobacteria; order Hyphomicrobiales; family Rhizobiaceae; genus Rhizobium; species Rhizobium sp. RAF56. Next base: position 3,119 of record NZ_JBFRDU010000024.1, on the reverse strand, counting down.
CGCCGTCGACATGTTTCAGATGCGCCGCCGCCTCGTCGAGCGACTGAATGCCGCCGTTGATGCCGATGAAGACCTGCGGCCAGCGTTCCTTCATGCGGTAGACGATTTCGTAGTCGAGGGGCGGGATCTCGCGGTTCTCCTTCGGGCTCAGACCCTTGAGCCAGGCCTTGCGGGCATGAACCCAGACGGCGTCGGCGCCGGCGTCCAGCACCCGGGCGATGAAATCCGGCAGCACGGTTTCCGGGTCCTGCTCGTCAACGCCGATGCGGCATTTGACCGTGACCGGCACGCGCGCGACCTGCTTCATCGCCGAGACGCTCGAGGCCACCACATCGGGCGTCTGCATCAGACAGGCGCCGAAGGTGCCGGACTGAACGCGGTCGGACGGGCAGCCGACGTTGAGGTTGATCTCGTCATAGGCGAAAGGTTCGGCGATGCGCACCGCCTCGGCCAGCTTTGCCGGATCGGAGCCGCCGAGCTGCAGCGCGACCGGGTGTTCCGCCGCGTCATGGCCGAGCAGCCGGTCTCGCGGCCCGTGGATGATCGCGTCCGCAACCACCATCTCCGTATAAAGCAGCGCGTTGCGGCTGATCTGCCGGTGGAAGTAACGGCAATGGCGGTCGGTCCAGTCGATCATCGGCGCGACGGCGAAAATCGGGTTCTCATAACGCATCGAAATCGAGACTCTCCTGGAAACCACGTTGCGGATCGCGCCGGATATGGGGTGTGCCGCCGGCATTCGCCAGATCGGCGGCGGAGCGGACAAAGGCTTTTTCGGTTTCGGCCCGCTTATACAGCGCAATCTTCGATAAGGCGAGACCGCCGGCCGGCATCGATCGCGCCTTGTGTACCGCAAGAAAAACGGCGCGGTTTTAACCGCGCCGTCGAATGTCACTCGGTCGACCAGAGGCCGAATTAGTGAGCCTGGATGTTGACGGCCTTCGGGCCCTTGCCCATGCGATCCGGCTCGGTGTCGAAGGTAACCTGCTGGCCTTCGCGCAGCGACTGGATGCCAGAAGCCTGCAGCGCGGAAATGTGAACGAAAACGTCCTTCGCGCCGCCATCCGGCGTGATGAAACCAAAACCCTTGTCCTGGTTGAAGAATTTTACGATGCCCTTGGTGGCCATGGGATAGTCCTTTTCCCGTTGGTCTAGTGGTGTTGTTCGCGCCCTTGTCAGGGAGCGGACGGCTCAGTGCCTTTCACGCGGTCGCAAAAGGTCAGTCGAGAAGTCACGTACGGGGAAAGAACGTCTACGCGCGTGAGCATCAGCCCAAGCAGCCGCATCCGCGGCAATACCACGTCGGTCCAGTCTCCGGGAGCAAATACCCGAACGCGCGAGTCGTGCCAGCATTTGCATCATAAAGCAAGCGAGAAATTAGGGCTTTTCGACGGCAAGATGCTTCAAGTTTCAAAGGCTTGGCGGAAAAACGTTTGTCGTCGCCCGCCGATCGCATGCGAAACGGAGGCGCCCGCGGCGATGGAAAGTGGGGAAAACATAAGACTTCCACAATTCCGTCCCGACCGGCGCGCATATGGCGACAACGGTGACGGCCGATCGCCAGCCGGCCTGAACGGCGGAATTTATCGGGAGCAAACAATCCTTTCCTTGAATTAGGCCGCTTCGAGGGATTATGCAGCAGGTGGACGAAGCGGCAGGGCCGCGGCTCGAACAGGCAGAGGCAGGCGGAAAGACAGGTGGCAAGGTGATCGATCCCTATGCAACGCTCGGAATTGCGCGCGATGCCGATGCGGAGGCCGTCAAGACGGCCTATCGCAAGGTGGCAAAGAGCGTCCATCCCGACAGTGGCGGCGACACGGAGCAGTTCGGCAAGCTGCAGGCATGCTACGACCTGTTGAAAGACCCGGTGCGCCGAAAGGTCTTCGACGATACCGGCTACGACCCCCAGCTCGCCGACCCGAGGGATCTCAAGGGCCTGATGATGCTGGAGACGCTGGTCAACGACATGATCCTCGACGAGCGCGAGCCCGGCAGCTTCGACCCCGTGGCCGCCATGCGCCGCAGGCTTTCGGACGACATCGTCAAGAGCCGCTTCCATATTCTCGAACTGGAGCGCCACCGCTCCCGTATCCGCAAGCACATGGACCGCCTCGGCCGTCGCCCGGAAGCCGACGTGCTGGGGTCGATGCTGCGCGCCCGCTCGCAATCGATCGCCGAGGCCATAAAGGGCGCCGAGGCCCAGATCGAGGCAATCGAACAGGCCTATACGATGCTGCAAGGCTACGGCTACGAGCTGGAAGCCCCAGCGCCGGTGGTGGAAGAGCCGCGAGAAGAGGCCGCTGAATAGCATCTCTCAGGGCTTAACGGGAAAACGTCGCCAAAAGGCGCGCAGGTCGGCAATCCGCTCGTCGCCAGGCGGTGTGACCGCCAGATCCACCTCGAGCGCGGCGAAATCGAGATCGCTGCGCGCGATATAGCCGCGCGTCATGAGCTCGGCATGGCGGTACTTCGCCTTTTCCAGCAGCGCCTCGTAGCCTTCGCGCTCGCCGGCCCTTAGATTTTGGAGGCATGAGGGGCGGCGGTCGTCGCGACCCACGAAGCGGCAGGAATGGCGCCGGCGGCAGACGCGCCTGCGGCAGCGAAGCTGCGGTATCGCCATCATCTCGGCGGTCATCCGCTGCAGCTTCTCGAAGCGAGCCGGTCGCCCCTGCCAATAGTCCGCGACCCATTCGGCCCTGGTCGGGCGGCTGCCGTAAAATAGTTCGTGGTGGTCATAGTCAGACATGGACATCCTCCGGGATTGGTTGATGGGCCAGGTGCCGAATTCACCGTGCGAAGCGCCCCTGCGCCTTGCGTCGCGGCGAGCGCACGGCGCAGCCGCCACGCGATCCTTGCGGCCCGTGTTTTGAAGATCGGCGCTCAGCCTCAAGCGGCGAAGCACCGTATGCTTTGCGGACGGGGCGCTCGAAAGTGCCTCATCACTAATAAAATACATGGCGCCGTCGAGCGCCCCGTTCGGCGGTTTATGCCCGCAACTCTGGTCTCTCTGCGACCCTCGCCACCTCCATCGGCAGCGAGAAACCATGTGTGCCGCACAGGCACGTCCGGAGCGAAACCCGACAACGCGTCTCCACGCCGCCGCCGTCTCCGGAGGGAGA
>NZ_JBFRDU010000023.1:0-93451 GCF_052113965.1 Rhizobium sp. RAF56 | reverse complement strand
GACAACCGCCTTCCAGCAACCATCCCAATCCGCCGCCACAGTTCCATCTGAAACTCTAGAGCGAAGGACATCGTCGCCAGCAGCGCCGCCGCCCTCGTCAGTGATCGGGCTTATAGACCCTACCCCTTTTCTAAGTCAACAGCACCATCACAAAAAAATCAAAAAAACAGCCAACATGCTGAAAGATAAGGGCGATTTACTTTCTGTGTCTAGAAGCGCGGTTTACGGCCGCACAAACCCTGCGGTTAGGACGTCGATCGAGGCCGGGATTGAGCGTGTTATCTCATAGGTAGCGAAATAGCCTGCCACAATCCACGGTCGCATATGGAACAAGGTGCGGGTGTCAGGGGTTCTGAGTATAACCCAAGGAGGGCAGCATGGCCAACGAAGACAATAAAAGCTCGATCAGCAAGGATATCGCATCCCTTCAACAGGACATCACGCGGCTGCAGAAGCTCGTCGCCGCGCGCGGTGCGGAAGCCTATAGCGAGGTCAGCGACCGCGCGGGGCGAGCCTACGATGCGGCGGCCCCAGCCGCGCGAAACGCCATCACCCGCATCCGCTCGGAAGGCGCTGCCGCCACCGGGGCGGCCGGAGAACACATCGCGGCCACGACGACGGCGCTTTGCCTTGTCGGAGCAATCGGCTTTCTCGCCGGTTATCTTCTCGCCAGCCAATCCGCGCCTGAGCCTCGCCCTTGGTGGAACACTAGAACATGACGCGAAACGTGCGCACTGTTTTCGGACGACATGCGATTGTTTTCTGATTGAGAGACGGATTTGAGATTTTAGGTCGATGCGACCTAAAATCATCCGGCTCCAGGGAGCTTACGAGGTTTGCGTGTGAATTGCCGCGAAAGCGTGCGCGCAAACATGCGCATTTGTGGGTTTTTGGGCTTCGCGCGCGATATCTGTCGCAATATAACCAAGATCTGACGGCATCCTCCCGCGCAATAATACAAAAAGGGAGGAGCACATGGAGACGACGAGAGCGGAAAGCATTGTCGAAGTCAGTATCAACAGCGCCTTCGGGCGCCGTGCCGTCGGTATTATGAACATGCGTCAGGCGCTGGATCTGCCTGATCTGCCGAGCCTGACCTATACACATCCCGATCCCCAGAAGGCGGCCGAGGGCGTTGTCGTAAGCCGCAGGGAATTGGAGCGCTTCATCCACCGCTGCTAGGATGACATGCCTCATATAATAGTGGACCAATCGCTCCGGATCGCCAGTCGCGGGCGCGAGCGGATTCGGTAGCGCGCCATCGCCTACCACATCGCCCGGACCAAACGAACTCCCTCTTCATCATCGACGCCATCCGGCACGCCCGGATGACAGCCAATATTTGCGCCGCGGCTTTCCCCATGCCAAAGAGATCGTCGGCTTGCCGCGAAAGCGGCAGACATGCTCTGCCTCGCGAATGGGAAAGCAACGGGAAGCGCGACGTGAATCGAAAAAAGCCTCAGCAGCCCCGCGCCACGCCGAAGACAGCACCGCCCACGAACGCCGGCGGCAAGCGGGTGACGTTGCCGCGCGCCCTCTCGAAGCTCGGCTTTTGTTCCCGCACACAGGCCGAGACGCTGATCGCCGCGGGGCGCGTCAGCGTCGACGGTCGGCCCGTCACCGATCCATCCGCTTGGGTGGACCTCGACGGCATGTCGATCACCGTCGACGGAGCGGCGATCGCGGCCGAACAGAAACTCTATCTCATGCTCAACAAGCCGCGGGGGCTGGTGACGACGCGCCACGATCCTGAAGGGCGGCCCACGGTCTACGACTGCCTCAATGATTTTCAAGGCCGGCATCTGTCGCCGGTCGGGCGCCTCGACAAGGCGAGCGAAGGCTTGCTGCTGTTTACCAACGACACGGTTCTCGCCCAAGCCCTGCTCGACCCGGTGACCCATGTCGCAAAAACCTATCATGTGCAGATCAACCGGACGGTGGACGATAGGTTGCTTGCCATGATGACCGAGGGGCTGACGGTCGACGGCGAATTGCTGACGGCAAGTGCGGCGCGGCCGATCCGCTCCGGTGAGAAGAACGCCTGGATAGAGGTCGAATTGCGGGAAGGCCGCAACCGGCAGATCCGGCGCATGCTGGAAGCGCTCGGCATCGAATGCCTGCGGCTCGTGAGGATCGCGATCGGCAACCTCGTGCTTGGTGATCTCGGCAAGGGCGCGGTCCGGGAGCTGACGGAACGCGAGGTGCTGGAGCTTCGCGCTGAAGCCGGCCGAAAAGGGAACTCTGCGCAATGAACTGCACGCCTGAGTCCCCCCACGAGTTCTGGCAGGTGCTCAATCCACCCGGCAATCTTTCGCGGCATGGGCCGTTTCGGGATTTTTACGTGGCTGAGTTGCCGGACGGGCGGCAATTGGCACTGCCCATCCGGCCACTTGCGGGCGGCGCGGAAGCGCTTGCCTCTCTCATCATCAACCAAGCGAGCTTTGCCGTGCAGGAGGCTCTGGCGGTTGCACTTGCAGAGCGGATCGCGGGCCAGGAAATCGACGTGGTCGTCGGCGTGCCAACGCTCGGCCTGACATTGGCGAGCGCCGTGGCGCAGAAGCTCGGACACTCACGCTACGTACCGCTCGGCACATCGCGCAAATTCTGGTATCGCGACGAGCTTTCCGTGCCGCTGTCTTCGATCACCACGCCCGCCCAGCTTAAAAGACTTTATATAGACCCCCGAATGCTGCCGCTCTTGAGCGGCCGGCGCGTGGCGCTGATCGATGACGTGATCTCCAGCGGCGCTTCGATCGCAGCCGGTCTTCGCCTCATGGACGTCTGTGGCATCGAACCCCTTGCCATCGGCGCAGCCATGCTGCAATCGGATCGCTGGCGCGAACGGCTCGACGCGCTGGATGGTAAGTGGAGCGGTCGCGTTGCCGCTGTATTCGCGACGCCGCTTTTGACGTGGACGGCCGATGGTGGCTGGACCGCTGTCGGGTGAGACCCGCAACGGGACTATACAGAAGCGCGCCAAAAGCTACACTCTCCTCGCAAAGCATCATTATCTTCCTCTTCGGGGCGGACCTCTTGCATGTCGTTTGAGCAAGCTGCTCTTCTCATCCTCCTTGGCGGGATGCTGGTGCTTTTTGCCCTTGAACGCCTGCGGATCGAGGTCGTGGCCATTATCGGGTTGTTTGCCGGTTATGCCCTCGGGCTCTACCCGCGCGAGGCGATTTTTTCCGGTTTCTCAAGCCCCGTCACCATCACCGTCATCGAAATCCTCTTGATCGTCCAGGTGCTCGCCCGTACGCGCATCGTCGACGCGCTAACCGATCGGCTGATCGCGGCCGAGCAGCGATCCTTTGCGACGATCGCCGCGCTTGCCGGCGCTACCGCCTTCATCTCGATTTTTATGAACAATATAGGCGCCTACGCGCTTGCGCTGCCGGCAGCGCTGCGTCTCGGCGAATTGCCCGCGACATCGCGGAGGCAGCTGCTGATGCCGGTCTCATTTGCCGCGCTCCTTGGCGGCCTCGTCTCGCTGATCGGCACGCCGGCCAATCTTCTCGTCAGCCGGGCCTTGGAAAAACAGACCGGGAAAGGCTTCCATTTTTTCGATTTCGCCTATGTCGGCCTGCCCGTCGCGGTGGTCGGCGTGCTGCTGCTGGCGGTCCTCTTGCCGCGCCTCTTCCCACCGGAACCGGTAAGCACGGACGAGACGCCCGACCGACTTTCGCAGGCCCGCTCCTTCATTGCGGAACGAAGAGTGCCGGCTGGGTCGCCGCTGGTCGGTCTTCCGTTGGAGCGATTGCCTGGCGCCTTCGGGCTAGAGGCGTATGCGGTGATCCGAGAAGAGCGCTTCGTTTTCGGCGAGCGAGGAAAGATCGCCATCGGTGCGAACGATCTCTTGGTGTTGGAAGCGGCGGAAAATACCCTCCGCGACCTCGATGCCAGCGGCGCGCTTGCCAGCGAGCAGCGTATCGATGCGATCAAGCCGGATCTTTCTCGCGGCGAGGCCGTCATCATGCCGGAGAGCACGCTCGTCGGATCCCGTATTCGCTCGCTCGACGTCTTCCATTCGCGTGGGGTAGCGGTGACCGGGCTTTCCACGCGCTCGCGGCGGATAGAGGGCCGCTTCGCCGATCTTCGCCTGTCGATCGGCGACATCCTGCTGCTGGAGGGTCCGCACGGTGCCATCTCCGACGCACTCGAGGAATGCGAATGCCTGCCGCTCGCTTCCCATGACACGCGTCCCCCGCGGCATCGTTCCTGGCTTCCCATCGGCCTCTTTGCCGGCGGCATCCTGTCCACGGCGCTAGGTCTGACCCCGCCCGAAATCAGCTTTGCCGGCGTCATCCTGGCCATGGCATTGGTCAACCTCATCCAGCTCAGGCAAGCGCTATCGGATATCGACTGGCCCATCATCATCATGCTCGCGGCAATGATTCCGCTTGGCGCGGCGGTGGCCACGACCGGCACCGCCGACATGCTCGCCACGTCGCTCGGCGCCTATCTTCCTGTCGACCGGCCGGGTGTGGGCGTCGCGCTCGTCCTGTTTCTCGGCGTCGCCATTACGCCATTCGTCAACAATGCCGCGGTGGCGATCATTCTCGCCCCTGTTGCCTTCGAACTGGCGGCAAAGGCAGGTCATCCTCCACAGGCCTATCTGATCGCGGTCGCCATCGGCGCATCCGTCGATTTCCTGACGCCCTTCGGCCATCACAACAACACGCTGACCATGAGCATCGGGCCCTATCGATTTGTCGACTTCCTGCGCGCCGGCCTGCCGCTGACGCTGGTCAGCTATGGGCTTGCGCTCGCTCTGATCTACCTTGTCTGGCTCTGAGTGACAGATTTCGAGCCGGTGCATCATCCCTTCTTCAAATCGATTCCGATTTGAAGGGTAATGCGCTAGCTTGACATCGCGGGTCAGCGATCTATGGGTCAGGCCTGAGGCGCCCGATGGTGGGGCGCATAAGCGGACGGGTGGTCACGTTGCGAATTCTTTCTGAAGCCCATTTCCCGGAATTGCCGAACTACTACCGCGGCAAGGTACGCGAGAATTACGACCTGCCCGACGGGCGCCGCATTATCATCAGCACCGATCGGCTGAGCGCCTTCGACCGTATCCTGACCTGCATCCCCTATAAGGGTCAGGTGCTGACCCAGACCGCCCGCTATTGGTTCGAGGAAACCAAGGATATCTGCCCCAATCACGTGATCGGCTATCCGGACCCGAACGTCGTCGTTGGCAAGCGCCTCGACATCCTGCCGGTCGAGATCGTCGTGCGCGGCTATCTGGCGGGCACCACGGGTACCTCGATCCTCACACTCTATAAGAAGGGTGAGCGCGACATGTACGGCATACACCTGCCGGACGGCATGCGCGCCAACCAGATCCTGCCGCAGCCGATCATCACGCCAACGAGCAAGGCCTTCGATGGCGGGCACGACGAGCCGCTGACGCCGACCGAGATCGTGGACGGCGGCCTTCTCAGCGCTTCGCAATGGCAGACGCTTTCGACCTATGCGCTTGCGCTGTTTGCACGAGGCCAGGAGATCGCGCGCCGGCGTGGCCTTATCCTCGTCGATACGAAATACGAGTTCGGCACCGACGAAAACGGCACGATCATTCTCGCGGATGAGATCCATACTCCCGACAGCAGCCGCTACTGGCTGGCGGACAGCTACGCCGCAAGCTTTGAGAAGGGCGAGCGCCCTGCAAGCTTCGACAAGGATTTCGTCCGCGCCTGGGTCGCTGATCGTTGCGACCCTTACAAGGACGAGATACCGGAAATTCCCGCCGAGCTGATCGAGCAGACATCGAAGGTCTATATCAAGGCATTCGAAGCCATCACCGGCGAGGCCTTCGTGCCGGACGACCGGGAAGAGACGCCGCGTGCCAGGATCCGCACAAACCTTTCCGACTATTTCCCGAAAACTTGAACGGACACGCCGAAGGCTCTGGGCCACCTGCGGTTTTCAATGATGGTCGCGTGCCCCCGCGCGCTGCCGCAGATCGTGCCTTGCCGCATCGGCGCCTTCTTAGGGAGCGGTAGCAATTGCTTTGATGCAACACTCGGCGGTTTTCTTTAGCAAAAGCTGTCGCAGGAAGCCATCATGCGCGCATTCGCGCCCGGGTGCGCCTAAAAGGTACTGTGCGTTTTCAAAACTCGTTGCTAGATTGCGCGCAACTGCTTCGCCTCGGTTTTAGGCGGGCGGCGGAGGCTGCCACGGAGTCTTTAAGGCGCCGTTAAAGGTCCTCCCCTAGTGTGACATTAATTGTGGGAAGAAGTGATGGTATCGATTCGTACTGCCGCCCCCGCCTTGCTGCTTATTCTGGCAGGCTGCGTTAGTGGGCCAGACCATAAGCCTCCGGAAATGCCGCTTTCGGCCAAGTTTTCGGAAGGCGGCAGCAAGCCGACCCAAGACGTCGCGGGTACCAAATGGTGGAGCGCGTTCCGCGATCCACGCCTCGATTCCCTGGTCGGCCAAGGCATCGGCGAAAACCTGACCGTTCTCCAGGCGCTGGAGCGCATCAACGCCGCCCAGTCCAGTGTGACCGTTGCCGGCGCCGGCTCTCTTCCTAGCCTGCTTGTCGGAGCATCCCAGACCACCAGCGGCGAAATGGGCAATCTGCGTACGCCAACAGGAACCGTAAACACTTCTGGTAGCAATGTCGGCGCTACGTGGCTGCTCGATCTCTTCGGTCAGTATCGCCGCGCCCGCGAAGGTGCATTGGCGCAGGTCGACGCTGCCTACGCGACGGCCGACATATCGCGCCTCACCTTTTTGCAGGATCTCGTCTCCAGCTATATCGACGCCCGCTTCTTCCAGGCTCGTATCGCGATTTCGCAGGACAACCTCAAATCCCGCCGCGAAACGCTCGAACTCACCAAGTTCCAGCTTGAAGCGGGCGCTGCGTCCCGTCTCGACGTCGTGCAGGCGGAAGGCCTCGTCAACTCTACGCTCGCGGAAATTCCAGGGCTGGAGATCAGCTACCGCCAATCGGTACATCACATTGCAACGCTGCTCGCGGTCCCGTCCTCTCAGATCATCGCGGAGCTGCAGAGAAGCTCTGGCCAGCCGGTCTTCCGTGGCAATGTCAGCTCCGGCGTACCGGCCGATCTCATTCGCAACCGGCCGGACATTCGCAAGGCCGAGCGCGACCTGGCAAGCGCTACCGCTCAGATAGGCGTTGCCGAGGCGCAGCTCTTTCCGACCATTTCGCTCAGTGGCTCAATCGCTCCGACCTACGTCCATACATCGGGTTCGCATGGTGGTCTTACCACCTGGTCGTTCGGCCCGACGCTTACCCTGCCGATCTTCGACGGCGGACTGTTGCGCGCCAACGTTCAGATCGCCCAATCTGGCGCCCGCGAGCAATACCTAGTTTGGAAGCAGACGGTACTCACCGGCGTCGAGCAGGTGGAAAACAATCTTTCGGCGATCAAGCGCGACGCGCAGATCGTCTCGGCGCTGCGTGCAACGGTGAAGTCGAACCAGGAAGCGCTCGAACTTTCGACCGCCAGCTACAAGGACGGCGCCTCCTCGCTGCTCGACGTGTTGGACGCCCAGCGCAACGTTTCCGTCGCCCAGGCGGCACTCGCACAGTCGGTGCAGCAGACAGCCCGCGACTACGTCGCCCTCAACGTTGCCATCGGCTCCGGCTACGTGGCGGTATCCAACGAAGCCAAGCCGACGAGAGTGGCTGCCGCTTCAGCAGGGGCCGCAACGAAGTAAGCGCGGATTTATGTATGAGAATTCAAACCGCCGCGGCCCTGCCGCGGCGGTTTTTTCGTGCGCGGATCTGCAATCGTAAGAAGGCGGTAGCGCTCGAAAGAAAACAAAAAAGGCCGGGTTTAACCGGCCTTTCGTCATCCACTTCACATCAGTGCCAGTACATCCGTGGTCAAAGGGAAAGCGGAATTCGCAGCCAGAATGCGGAAGAATTGTTAACAGTACGTCAACGTCATTCCACACCCAAAAAGGGAAACGGCCCACGACACTTCGGGTCGCGGCTCGATACCGGCTGCATGACTTGAAGCCTATATCGGTGCCGATTGGGCTTTTTTCAAGGCCCGTCACGACAATTCTGATCTTACATGCGTTTGGCGCACGCGTGACGCGTCAGCGACTGCTCGCACCCAGCAGCCGTTCACGCCAGGGACGAGGCCCTGCCGATCACTGCGTCTTCAAATGCGCTTCCCTGGTCGCCGAGATAAAGAGCTCGCGCGCCTCCTCGGCGGATCTGCGGCCAGCCACGGCCGCCCGGCAAACGCTGCGAGCGGCTACATAGAGCGGTCCGCGCCGATCCGGCCAAAGATTGGCGAGGCAGTTCAGTGCTTCCGAAGGGCCTTGCACCATTTGAGCGCTGCCTGGAGCGAATCCGACCTCGATAGGGCTGCTCCATTTGATGTCATACATAAATATCTCCTCCTCTCGCACTGCCAAATCCTCCACCGTCAATGACGGTTATGGCTGGCAATATAGCAACGAAAGGAACTGGCGAAAATATGGCGGATCTAAAAAGCAGGACTGCGATCCGCGTTGCTCAGATTTTGAGCGCTCTTCACTGCAGTCGAAGCGTCATGCCGGTTCCAGCATCCCGAAAACCGCGACAAGAGCGACCACGACGACTGCCAGAGCGATTTCAGCGAGGCAGGAGCGGCGCATGGCAGCCAGCGCGGTCGACCGGTTTCCGGTCATCGCCGGGACGAGCAAATAGCGATTGACGACGGCCAGCACCAACATGAGCGCGACCAAGCCAATCTTTGCCGCAAGCAGCGCCTGATACGGCGACGTCCAGTCGGTGGGCACCTGACCCACGATCAGCGCCGTATTCACCGCGCCCGAAACCACCACCACCGCCACGACGACGTGGCCCACCGTCGAAAAGCGCCTGAGCGCCACCTGAGCATCGGCCTGCCACTGAGGCTGCTGCGCCAAGCGTAGCAGCGGAACCAGCCCGACCAAGCCCCCGAGCCAGCCGCCCGCCGCGAGAAGATGTGTGACGTCGTTGGCACGCTGGAGGGTCTGGCGCCAGCCTTCGGCCATCGAGGCGTGGCCTGCGAACACCAGGGCGGCCAGGCCGAGGCCCGCGCCAAACGCGATCGCCGAACAGCGCTTGCGCTGGGGAACGGCGAACGCCAGGCATAGAACGAGCGTCGCTGCGATCTGAGCAAACCACGCCTGTCCAACCGTCGTCGAAAACAGGACGTCACGGAGGATGCGGGTATCGAGCGCGTCAGGCCAATCGCCGGCGATCCCGGCCGCTTCAAGCGGCAGTGCGAGCACCGCCGTCGCAAGCGCCAGAAGGACAGCGGCCGCCGGAGCCGCGCCGAACCCCTGCCATATCCGGCCGCCCAGCGCTGCCGGCGTCAAAAATGCCAGAAACGCTGAAACACCCCACAGGCCCATGAGCGGCAGGTCATGAAGGAAGCGGCAGACCGCGAGCGCTGTGTCGGGAGTGATCAAGGCTTGAGGGTGAAGCTATAATTGCCCTTCGTCTTGTGGCCATCGGCGGAAAGCACGTGCCATTCGACGGTATAGGTTCCCGCCTCGAGTGTCTCGGCAACAGGCAGCATCATCATCTTGTTGCCCTCCATCAGCATCGGTTCTCCCAATTTCACCTCGGACTTGTCCGACGCTACGAGCGTTGCGCCGCTGAATTTCAGGTTCAATGCTTCCGAGAAGGTCAGATCGATTTCCGTGGGCGACGTTGCAATGACGCTCTTGTCCGCGGGGTCCGCGACAGTGAGGTGCGCATGGGCTGAGGCCGTGCCTGAAAGCGCCATCGTCATCGCCAAGGCAAAGCCGAATGTCGCGGTAGATCTGATCATGAATTCTTCCTCGAAAGCGCTTGCCGAGCCGGCTTGAACGGACCGACAGCAGATTGCGCGAATCGGTGCCGACCGCAAGCCCTCGCCTTCGTGACGCTATGCCGCAATTGACCCGGCGCCGCCTGCCAGCGATGAAGCATGAACCGCCCTTGCCACATGAAGCGGCTTGCGCGCAAAATGGCTCATCAGACGGCGGGAGTGCCGCTTGAGCGGCCACGTGATGCGAAAGAGAAGATATGCCAATGGCAGGAAGTCCGACCCGCTTGGGGAGCGACCGCACAAACAGCCTGCCGACGCGCCGCCGCCTGGCGCTCGATATATCCGAAACGCCAACATATGCGATCGGCGACGTACACGGCTGCTACGACCAGCTGATCGAGATGGAGGAGCGGCTGGTCGCGGATGCCTCTCGCCTTCCGGGCCGCAAGCTGATCATCATGCTCGGGGATTTCATCGACCGCGGGCCCTACTCAGCGCGGGTGATCGCGCATCTGATGCGTCCGCCCCCAGCCGATTTCGACCGCATCTGCCTGACCGGCAACCACGAAATTGCCATGCTCGCCTATGTCGATGACGAGATGTCACTGGAGAGCTGGCTTCAACTCGGCGCGGAGAAGACGCTCAACTCCTATGGGCTGGATCCCACACATCTCGAGCGGCAATATCCGTCACAAAAGAATCTCGACGCCTTCATTCGCGGCTCGCTGCCCGCCGACCACATCGACTTCCTTCGCGATCTGCCCATTCTGGTGGAAACGCCGACGGCGCTTTTCGTGCATGCCGGCATCGATCCGGAGCTGCCGATCGCCGAGCAGTCCGAGGCAGATCTCGTCTTCATCCGCTCACGCTTCTTCAATAGCCCGCTGGCGCTGCCGAAGCTGATCATTCATGGACATACGCCGGTCAAAGCGCCTGAAACCGGTCGTCTGCGCCTCAACATCGACACAGGTGCTTTTGCTACCGGCAAGCTGACGGCCGCGCGGCTTTGGGGCGGTCGCGTCCATGTCACATCGACATGAGCGCAGCCGGCTAGCCGCTATCGCGACTGAAGATCCGATGGCACGATCGACGGCACGCGCGTGGCGAGCCCGATTTTTTGCCGCGCCACCGGCGCCTCGGCGAGGCCCGCCACATGGCTGCGCCTTGCCGAAAGCAGCATGAGGACGAGGCACAGCACATAGCCGGCCTGCAACAAGAACGCGGAAATGGCCGTATGGACCGCGGCAGACCACAGCGAACCCGTCCGCATATAGATGACGACCAATACGACCGACAGTACGGCCAGCATGCTTGTAAGAAAACGACGGGCGCCCATCGAAACCCCCTCGAAGAGATCTGCACGACAGATCCGGGAGCCGAACTCCCCGGCTCGCTCTCGAGCTTATATTTCCAAAGGCTTTAATTCAACGTCGCGCCCCGGTCTGCGGAGTTTAGTCACAGAATAACCTGAGACTGTTGCAGTCTTGCACTTGCCGTCATTTGTACGACAAATATTAATTTTGCATTGCACAAAATATTTATTGCGCTAGCGAGAATGTTTTACCGGCGACAATGCTTTTATATCGCCGGCGATCTTTTTGCGTGGACGGGCGTAAAGCAATAAGGCCGCATGACAATACGGCCTTATTGCTGATTGCCGGCTATACATTGCCGATGCAGAGATACTTCATTTCCAGATAATCGTCGGCGCCGTGGCGCGAGCCCTCGCGGCCCAGTCCCGATTGCTTGATGCCGCCGAAGGGTGCCGCTTCCGAAGACATCAGACCGGTATTGATGCCGACCATGCCGTATTCCAGCGCTTCCGCCACGCGCCAGACATTCTTGAGATCTCCGGCGTAGAAATAGGCGGCCAAACCGAACTCGGTATCATTGGCCTCAGCAATCACGTCGTCGACGGTGTCGAAGCGGAAGAGCGGCGCGACCGGACCGAATGTCTCTTCCCTTGCGACCTTCATGCAGCGGTCGACGCCGGTCAATACCGTCGGCGCGAAGAAGGTGCCCGGACCGTCGATGCGGTTGCCGCCGAGCGCGACGTCGGCGCCCTTGGCGACGGCATCACGGACGTGGTCCACCGCCTTGGCGATCCCCTGCTCGTCGATCAGCGGCCCAATGACGACACCGGGCTTGAAGCCGTCGCCGACGGAAAGCTCACGAACCTTCGCGATAAGCTTTTGCGCAAAAGCATCGTATACATTGGACTGGACATAGATCCTGTTGGCGCAGACGCAGGTCTGTCCGGCATTGCGGTATTTCGAAACGAGCGCGCCCTCGACGGCTGCATCCAGGTCGGCGTCGTCGAAGACGATGAAGGGCGCATTGCCGCCGAGCTCGAGGCTGACCTTCTTGATCTGGTCGGCGCACTGGCGCATCAGGATGCGACCGACCTCCGTCGAGCCGGTGAAGCTGATCTTGCGCACCTTGTCGTTGCCGCAGAGTTCGCGTCCGATCGCCGGGCCGTCGAGGCCGACGACGACGTTGAATAGGCCGGCGGGCAGGCCCGCCTGTTCGGCAAGCACGGCAAGCGCGATGGCCGACAGCGGGGTCTGTTCGGCGGGCTTCGAAACGACGGCGCAGCCGACGGCAAGCGCGGGCGCGACCTTGCGGGCGATCATCGCCGCCGGAAAATTCCATGGCGTGATGGTGCCGACGACGCCCACCGGCTGACGGATGACCAGCATGCGCTTGTCGGCCTGTGCGGCCGGAATGGTTTCGCCATAGATCCGCTTTGCCTCTTCCGCAAACCATTCGACATAGGAAGCGGCGTAGAGGATTTCGCCACGGGCATCGGCGAGCGGCTTACCCATCTCGGCCGTCAGGATCGCCGCCAGTTCGTCGGCGTTGGCGACCATCAGGTCGTACCAGCGGCGCAGCACTGCGCTTCGCTCCTTGGCGGGGCGAGCCGCCCAGGCGCCTTGCGCCGCGTGTGCTGCCTCGATTGCCGCCCTTGTATCGAGAGCGCCCATATCCGGCAGCGACGCCAGCACTTCTCCGGTCGCGGGGTTCAGAACATCGAAAGTCTCCGTCGCGGTTCCGGACGTCCAGACACCGTTGATGAAACCGGCGTCGCGCAGGAACCTGCTGGAGGCGACGTGGCGTGTGAGAGCTTCGGTAAAGGGCATGGTGGAACTCCAGGATATCTGCCGTTCGGTCGCGAACGGATTGGCATGCATGGGCACGAAAGAGGGCATCCCGCTTTCAGCTCAACTGAAAGCGGGGGAAAATGCCCGTATTTGGGGCGCTGGACGGTTACTTGCCGGCGCGCGCCTCGACGATCGAGGCTTCGAGAATATCCAGCGCCTCGTTGAAGACGTTGTCCTGGATGGTGATCGGCGCAAGGAAGCGGATGACGTTGCCGTGAACGCCGCAGGTGAGCAGGATCAGGCCCTTTTCGAGCGCGATCAGGCGAACCTTGTTGGCGAATTCCGCGCTCGGCAGCTTTGTGGTCACATCGTTGAACTCCACGGCGTTCATGAAGCCGGGGCCGCGGATGTCGACGATTTCCGGCGCCTTGTCGCGGATTGATTCCAGGCGCTGCTTCAGGCGGTTGCCAAGCTGGTTGGCGCGCTCGCAAAGGTTCTCGTCCTTGATCACGTCGAGCACCGCATGGGCTGCCGCGACCCCGATCGGGCTACCGGCGTAGGTGCCGCCTAGGCCGCCTGGGCCGGGCGCATCCATGATCTCGGCGCGGCCGGTGACGGCTGCGATCGGGAAGCCGCCGCCGAGACCCTTGGCCATCGTGACGAGATCGGCAGCGACGCCATGGTGTTCCATCGCGAAGAGCTTGCCGGTACGAGCAAAGCCTGTCTGTACTTCATCGGCAATGAGAAGCATGCCGTGCTGGTCGCAAAGCTCGCGGATCTGCTTGATGAAGGTGGTCGGCACCGGATAGAAGCCGCCCTCGCCCTGCACCGGCTCGATGATGATGGCAGCAACGCGGTTCGGATCGACGTCGGCCGCGAAAAGGCGTTTCAGCGCGGCAAGCGACTGCTCAGCCGTCACGCCCTGCAGCTCGACCGGGAACGGCACGTGGTAGACGTCGCCCGGCATGGCGCCGAATCCTACCTTGTATGGTACGACCTTGCCGGTGAGTGCCATGCCCATGAAGGTGCGGCCGTGGAAACCGCCGCCGAAGGCGATGACGGCCTGGCGGCCGGTAGCGGCACGGGCAATCTTGACGGCGTTTTCGACGGCTTCGGCGCCGGTCGTGACGAAGATCGTCTTTTTCGCGAAATTGCCGGGTGTCAGCTGGTTCAGGCGCTCGGCGAGTTCGACATAGTTTTCGTAAGGAACGACCTGATGGCAGGTGTGGGTGAAGCGATCGAGCTGGGCCTTCACCGCCTCGATCACCCGCGGATGGCGGTGGCCAGTGTTGACCACGGCAATGCCAGCGGCGAAATCGATGTAGCGACGACCTTCCTTGTCCCAGATTTCGGAATTTTCCGCGCGGTCGGCATAGATCTGAGTGGTCATGCCCACGCCGCGAGAGATGGCGGCATTCTTGCGATCTGTGAGGGGGCTCGTGGTCATCTGGGCGCTCCTGCGCTGAAGGTGAATCGGAATTATCTTGCAGAAGTGCTGTAAGACATCTAAGAAAGTCCTACATTTTTCCTGCAAGAATTCAAGCGACTTTTTTGAACCTGCGCCGCTCGCAAGGCGAGGGTTCGCATCCAAGCGTAGAACCATGCTAAGCAAGAGAAAAGACGAGAATCGGGGAACCGCTGCATGAACGGCAACGAGCCGGTCCGCTACAAGGTGGCGGAAGCCGCACGCCTGGCCGGCGTATCGGCCTCGACGTTGAGACTATGGGAAAGCCAGGGCCTTGTCGTCCCCTTGCGCTCGGAAACCGGTCATCGGCAGTATAGCACGGACGATGTCGCGCGGCTGAAGCGGATATCCTGGTTTCGGGCCGAACGCGGGCTCAATCCCGCGGCCATCCGCGAGGCGCTCGAACTGGAGGACGCGACCGGGCCGGCCACAGACGGTGGCGATGCCAGCCTGCCGTCCGAGATCGGCCGCAGGCTGAGGTCACTGCGTCACGCGGCGGGCAAGACCCTCGACCAGGTCGCCTCGGATGTCGGCATCACCGCCTCGACGCTGTCGACCCTGGAACGGACCTCGCAAGGGGTGAGCTTCAAGACACTGCACGACCTTGCCGACTACTACGGCACCACGGTCTCCCGCCTCTCCGGTGAGGAGAGCGATATCGCTCCGGCCCTGGTGCGGGCCGGCGAATGGCGAACGTGGCCGGCGACGACGCCGGGCGTGACGGTGCAGATCCTGGCGCAGGGCCAGACAGTGATGGATTGCCACCGCTTCGTGCTGGCGCCCGGCGCGACCAGCGAAGGCGCATACCGCCATGACGGCGAGGAGTTCATCCATGTGCTCTCGGGGCGGCTGGAACTCGTGCTCGATGCCGACCAGTTCTTCGATCTCGCGCCCGGGGACTCGCTTTATTTCGAAAGCCGCCGCTATCATTCCTGGCGTAACCGCCACGACGGCGAGACCATTCTCATCTGGGTCAATACCCCGCCGACTTTTTGACGATTGCGGGAAAAGTGGGACACGAATTCCATACGAAATCGAGCATGCTTCAGGCTGCCCTTTTCGGCTGGAAAGCAACCGGCGCTGTATCGCCGCGCTCCGCTCTGCGCTATAGCGGGCTAAAAGAGCGATCGACAGACGAGACGGAGACTTTCATGGCTGCCACCATCCGCTACCACGAAGGCGACATTTCCGCCGCCGACGCCGCGCGCTACACCGGCGCGATTGCGATCGATACCGAAACGCTCGGGCTGGTGCCCCGCCGCGATCGGCTCTGCGTGGTGCAGTTGTCGCCGGGCGACGGCTCAGCCGACGTCATCCGTATCGCCGCCGGTCAGACCGAGGCGCCCAATCTCGTCGCCATGCTGGCCGACCCCACGCGGCAAAAGATTTTTCATTTCGGCCGTTTCGATATCGCCGTCCTGTTTCACACCTTCGGGGTCACGACGACGACGGCATTCTGCACGAAGATCGCCTCGCGTCTCTGCCGCACCTACACCGACCGTCACGGCCTCAAGGACAATCTGAAGGAAATGTTGGAGATCGACATCTCCAAGGCGCAGCAGTCGTCGGACTGGGCGGCCGCCACGCTTTCCCAGGCCCAACTCGATTACGCCGCCTCGGACGTGCTTTATCTGCACGCCCTTCGCGACAAGCTGACCGAGCGGCTGGTCCGCGACGGTCGGATCGAGCTTGCCAATGCCTGTTTCGCGTTCCTGCCGACGCGCTCCAAGCTCGATCTTCTCGGCTGGGAAGAGACTGATATTTTCGCGCATAGCTGATCGCTCGGTCGAAGCTCTTTCGATCCCGTATCGCAGAGCGCCTGCCTGCGCGGGCACCGATCTCGATTTTTCGCGCCGTTGAGCGCTTATGGTTAATGATCCCTTAACCATACATTTCTATGCTTATCTCACCTGCTGCATTCGATCCGCGCCATGATGTGTGCCGCGCCGACGCTTTCGTCGGCTGGAATGCCGGGCCATGAGCCGGCCCCTATTCCCTGCCAAACGTCGACGACCTGCCAGAAGGGAGCGTAGCGTGTTGCCTCCGGTGCGTGCAGTAGCCAATACGACCGCGACCATGTCGCGCTCGACAAGTGTGACCGCCGACGTGCTCGGCAGCCTCGCGACACTCACCCCCGATGCCTCGCTGGCACAAGCGCTCGCCGCCAACGCCGAGGTCGAGGGCAAGCTCAACATTCTCCTGCTTGCCGCTCGCGAGCGGATGTTCGACAGCCTCGCGGCGGTCATCAACGCGCTCAGCCAGACGTTCAATCTGCCAAGGGATGCCGACGAGACAAGCAGCGCCTATGCTTTGCGGCTCGCCGACGCGATCACCCGCCTGACAGAACCGCAGCTTGCGCAGCTCGAACAAAAGCTGGCGGGCAAAGTGCCGATGCCGCCGTTGCCGATCGTCGCCGCGGCGATGCAGGATCCGGCCGGGGAGGCAGCCGCGCAGATCGTTGCCTACCTTGAAGTCGTCCGCTACAGGGAGCGCGATCTTGCCACCAGGGCTGTCGTCAACTCCTATGGCCTGAACGCAGGGGCATCCGAATTGCAGGATGCCATGAGGCCGACGCCTCAGCTCCCGGCCCGCATGATTGCCCAGGCCGCCCCCTCTCCACAAACGCCCACGCTTGCTTCTCGTGCCTCGCCCCCGGAGGTCCCCGCCGCTGCGAAGGCCATGGCTCTGCTCGCGGCCGACGCGAGCGTGGCAGCAGCCGCGCCGGCCGGCGGACTGCCTCCCGATCCCGCAGTCGCGATGGCAGGTAAAGGTGCAGGCCCACGTCCGGACACAGCAACGAAACCTTTCGCCCAGCCGTCCTCCACGGATACGGTCGATCCGGCTGGGGCTGGTGCGGAGCTCGCCGCGGCGTTGGAAAACGTCGATGACCCGTCCGCACCGTCGGCCGTCGTCAGCGATCGCTTGAAATCGGTCGTCCAGCGCGCCATCGCATCGGTCGGGCCCGAACTCCTCGACATCATGGCAGACCACGATCATATGGTCGAAACCGTCATGGCACAGGCGCTGGTCGCCGACATGCTGGACGATCAGGATATGGCGAAGCGGCCCCAGGATGGCGGAAGCGCGAAGGCGCCCGATCGGCTTCAGACGGCATCCTTGCCGGCGGACCGGGTCGAAGCCGGCGAGGAGCCGGCCGCTCGTCTTTTCGCGAGTGCCGCGCTCACCGGCGCTGCCCTTGCAGCCGAGCCCCCGGCATTGCCGCAGGCGCCCAACGTGGCGCTCGGGGTCCCCTTCGCGGTTGCCCAATACCTGCCGAGGGAGGATGACGAGACGGACGAGCCAGTGATCGCCATCGACCGCGTCGACCCTGTCGATGACGAAGGCGGCAGCCGGCAGCAGCAAGCATCGGACGAAGACGAGCAGGATCAGGCGCCAGAGGAAAGCGGGGGCGATGAGGCGGGCGAAGACGCATCCATCCCCGCGCCGTCCGGCCTAACGCGGGCTTTCGGCATCTATCAACGCTTGGTCGGGCGTAAATAGGCGTCGCTGCCGCCGGAGTAAAACACAAAAAAAGGCCCGCCAGATCGCTCCGGCGGGCCGTTGTCTTTTAGCGCCGCGAGGCTTATTCGCCGCCGCGGTTCTTCAGAGCAGCACCGAGGATGTCGCCGAGCGAAGCGCCGCTATCCGACGAACCGAACTGAGCGACGGCTTCCTTTTCTTCAGCGATTTCGAGCGCCTTGATGGAAAGCATGATCTTGCGGTCCTTCTTGGAGAAGTTGGTGACGCGGGCGTCGACAACCTGACCAACGGAGAAACGCTCCGGACGCTGTTCGTCGCGATCGCGAGACAGGTCTGCGCGGCGGATGAACGAGGTGATGTCTTCGTGGTTGACGAGCTTCACTTCGATGCCGCCCTCGTTGACTGCGATGACTTCGCAGGAAACGACTGCGTTCTTGCGCAGGTCGCCGGAAGCTGCTGCTTCGCCGACCGAGTCCTTGCCGAGCTGCTTGATGCCGAGCGAGATGCGTTCCTTGTCGATGTCGACGTCGAGAACGACAGCCTTGACCACGTCACCCTTGTTGTACTCCTCGATGACCTGTTCGCCCGGACGGTTCCAGTCGAGGTCGGAGAGGTGCACCATGCCGTCGACGTCGCCGTCGAGGCCGATGAACAGGCCGAATTCGGTCTTGTTCTTGACTTCGCCTTCAACTTCGGTGCCGGCCGGATGGCTATGGGCGAATGCCTGCCACGGATTTTCCAGCGTCTGCTTCAGGCCAAGCGAGATACGGCGCTTGGTCGGATCGACTTCGAGAACGACCACGTCGACTTCCTGGGTCGTGGACAGGATCTTGCCGGGGTGTACGTTCTTCTTGGTCCAGGACATTTCCGAGATGTGGATGAGGCCTTCGATGCCCGGCTCCAGCTCGACGAACGCACCGTAGTCGGTGATGTTCGTGACCGTACCGGAGATCTTCTTGCCTTCCGGATACTTGGCCTGGATGCCATCCCACGGATCGCTCTCGAGCTGCTTCATGCCGAGCGAGATGCGGTGGGTTTCCTGGTTGATGCGGATGATCTGAACCTTGACCTGCTGGCCGATGGACAGGATCTCCGACGGATGGTTGACGCGGCGCCATGCCATGTCGGTTACGTGCAGCAGGCCGTCGATGCCGCCGAGGTCGACGAACGCACCGTAATCGGTGATGTTCTTGACGACGCCGTCAACAACCTGGCCTTCTTCGAGGTTCTGAACGATTTCAGAACGCTGCTCGGCGCGGGACTCTTCCAGAACCGTGCGGCGCGAAACCACGATGTTGCCGCGGCGCTTGTCCATCTTGAGGATTTCAAAGGGCTGCGGGTTGTGCATCAGCGGGGTGACGTCGCGGATCGGACGGATGTCGACCTGGCTGCGCGGCAGGAAGGCGATCGCGCCGTCGAGATCGACGGTGAAGCCACCCTTGACCTGGTTGAAGATGACGCCTTCAACGCGCTCGCCAGCTTCGAACTTGGCTTCGAGCTTGATCCAGCTTTCTTCGCGGCGAGCCTTTTCGCGCGACAGAACAGCTTCGCCGAGGGCGTTTTCGATGCGCTCGACATAGACTTCGACTTCGTCGCCGACCTTCAGCGAACCGTCCTTGGCGCGAACGCC
The DNA here is from genome assembly GCF_052113965.1 of Rhizobium sp. RAF56. Classification (NCBI taxonomy): domain Bacteria; kingdom Pseudomonadati; phylum Pseudomonadota; class Alphaproteobacteria; order Hyphomicrobiales; family Rhizobiaceae; genus Rhizobium; species Rhizobium sp. RAF56. The sequence goes on along the minus strand of NZ_JBFRDU010000023.1, from coordinate 74,008 downwards.
GAATTCCTTGAGCGCGATGCGGCCTTCAACCTTGAGGCCGACGTCGACAACAGCCGAGTCCTTCTCGATTGCCGTCACGATACCCTTGGTGACATAGCCTTCGGCCAGGTCGTTCTTGGCAAAGGATTCTTCGAGAAGGGCTGCGAAATCTTCGCGGGAGGGGGAAGTTACAGACATAAAATCTCCTGGCGCGTCCTATAATTTTGGACACACATGCGCCGGTGGGTTGGTGTTGAACAGGCCTGCCACCCAGTCCGCCCTTTTCTCGAAGGGCAATCCGGCGCGGGGACGGAATGTCAGGCTTTTTCTAAAACAGGCGGCGCGTACCGAAGCACGGAAAGCCGCTCTATTTCAGGCATGTCGGCTCAGAGCGGCGTCGATGATCGATTTTGCCGCCCGAAACGCCGCTTCTATATCCATTTCCGAGGTATCAAGCAAGTGCGCGTCTTCGGCCGGCTTCAGGGGGCTGTCGGCGCGGCCCATGTCGCGGTCGTCGCGCCGCTTCACATCCTCGAAAATCGCGCCGAAGTCGGCCTTGCCGCCCCCGGCCAGGATCTCGTCGTAACGCCGCTGGGCGCGGATTTCAGGCGCGGCCGTCACATAGAGCTTCACCGCCGCATCGGGACAAACGACGGTGCCGATGTCGCGGCCGTCGAGCACCGTGCCGGGTTCCTTTTGCGAGAAGGCACGCTGAGCCTCCACGAGAGCCCGGCGGACGGCCGGCATGACGGCGACCTTCGACGCGGCCTCCCCAATCTCGTGCCTGGCAAGGACAGAGCGATCGAGGTCGGCAAGATCGAGCGCTTGCGCGGTCCGCGCGGCGATACCCTCGTCATCAAGCGGCAGGCCGGCGTCGAGCAGGGCCTTGGCGGTCGCGCGGTAGGTGAGCCCGGTATCGAGATGGTGAAAGCCGTATTCACTGGCAATCCGGCGCGACAGTGTTCCTTTGCCGGCCGCCGAGGGCCCGTCGATTGCTATGATCATCGGCGGCCTCCTATTCCTTGCGGCCATAGCGCACAACAAGCTCCGCCATCTCCAAGGCATCCGGCGTCGCAAGCTCGTCCCTCAATCCGCTGACGACGCCGCGCTGGTCGGCTGCGTTGCGGTTCTGGCTCACTTTCCACTTTCCATCGATCGTCGCGATGTCGATCTCGATGCCGATGATGCCCTTGATCTGCGAAGCGATGAAGTCCTCGGGCGCGTCGCCGACGGCCCAGGGCGCCGCACGTTGCCCCTCCTGCCCGGCGGTCAGTGCCCCGATCTGGGTTCTGAGCCAAGCGGCGTCTTCGATCACCCGCGCGGCACCACGCACCTGCACCATCGCATAGTTCCAGGTCGGCACCACCTTGCCGGTCTCGCGCTTGGTCTCGTACCAGGAGGGCGACACATAGGCATCGACGCCCTGAAAGACGACGAGCACCGGCGCGCCGTCGCGGATCGCGCGCCATTGGCCGTTGGCCTTGGCCACGTGTGCCTGCAGCCTTCCCTTTTCGCCGAAAGTATCGTCAAGTAGGAAGGGAATGGCGTTCGCGACCGGTCCGTCCGCTTCTCCGGAAATCAAAAGCCCGAGCGGGTTTTCACGGATCAGCGCGTACTGTTTGGCGAGGTCGTCTTCGATAAAATGCGGCGGCTTATACATATCGATCTCGATTTCTCGGGGCTTCGCATCGACCGGGCGTATTGGCCAAAGATCGACGCGTTTTCAAGCATTCGATCTCGTTAGCATGCCGACGCCGGGCGGTCATCCGCAGACGAATGCAAAGGTCGTCAAGCCTGCACTAAAGTTTCGCTTTGACAGAGACGACGGCAACGATTAAGGGGACCGGCTAATTAATTTCCCCTTGGAACGCCGGTTTAAACGGCAATGCCGAACTGTTGATTCGGCCATCATGAGGTTTTGACAGTGGCGAAAACGCAACTTGGAACTAAGCGTACCGATCCCGAGACCGGCAAGAAGTTCTACGACCTGAACCGAGATCCCGTGGTCTCCCCGTATACCGGGAAGTCCTGGCCCTTGTCCTTCTTCGAGGAAACTTCCGCTGCGAAGGAAGTGCCCGAGGAAGAAGAAGTGGCCGAGGTCGACGCCGAAAACACGGAAGTCGAACTGGTGTCGCTCGAAGACGCCGATGAAGCGGCCGCCGGCGACGACATCCCGGATATCGGTGACGACGACGTCGAAATCGACGGCGACGACGACGACACCTTCCTTGAAGCCGACGAAGATGACGATGACGACGACATGAGCGGCATCATCGGCGTCACCGGCGACGACGACGAAGTCTGATCGACACCATCGTCAGCCCGGCAAACGATAAAAGTTTCCCGGGCTGATGTTTTTCGGCTTGCTATCTTCAAAAACCAGAAGTAATAAGCCGCCACCCCGACGGGCAAATCGCCTCCGAAGGGTCCCAGGCCCGGTTCACGCCGGACCATCTTAGGATGGGGCTATAGCTCAGCTGGGAGAGCGCTTGCATGGCATGCAAGAGGTCAGCGGTTCGATCCCGCTTAGCTCCACCAAGTTTCTTCTCATTCCAGAATTCGCGTTGTTTTCAAACGAATAGAGCATCTCGCGGCACAATTGACTACCCACCCGCAGTACCCAATATACCGCCAGCGTGGCCCGCGTGCAGACCATTATGATTCGGGCGCTAGAGAATAATGATTCACCATAAGGCCCAGTCGGCGCTCAGTTTAGAATGCGATTCCTTGAAGGTTTGGCCTTCTGTGAGTATATCTCTTCATGCGCTCGGGAGCCTGACATCTATGGCGTCGAGACTACGGTCTCGCCCGGCGTCTACTTTCTTTCCAGTCCAGGCCTAAAGCGATCACGCGGGTGATGCACGATGCCATGCCCCGTCACGGTGCCGTTTTGCTTCGCCCTGATACGCGCCTTGATGATCGTCGCAAGGTCCGCATCCTTCGTGGAATACGCCCGGTGGATGGCACCTGCTACAAAGTCGGCAAGTTGTATGCCTATCGAGTGGCAGGAGTCTTGTAGGAGCAGACCCTCGATAAGCCGATTGTAGCCCGAGACAGTGTTTCCCGGTTTTCCTATCAGAGTGTCGTGATGTGCTCGAAACAGTCGGTCGTCGTCTCGCCCCCGGTGGTCGGCGATGATGATACCAAGGCCCTTGTTGTCCTGAAGGAAGTACTGGAATCGCTCCGTCAAAGGCTTATAGGCGAAGTGATACAGTTCCCGCTGGTTTGTCACTGAAGCGTACTCGAAGGCTGCCCCGATGTCCGTCACGCAGGCAATGACCGTGAGCGGGCTTTTCGCGATGATTTCAGCTAGCTCCACGCTAAGCGCCTTCCGTTCCTCCGCACTTCTTCCAAGCATGGGGTTATCTGCTGAGGAGTTATGCGGAGAGAAGTAGCGCCATTTCAGTTCGCCCTTCAGTCTGTGCCGTGTGGAGAAGCCCCGGATGATCTTTGCGACATCGTGCCAATCCTCATCCCTTATGATGACAGCACCCAGCGTGAAGTATGGCTGGTTCGCGTTCGGCTTTGACGGCGGGGTCCCGCTCTCATCGATAAAGCAAAGATACATCTATAGTCCGTTTAACTCCTTACCCCCAAGCATATTGCGGCGGTAGAAGATTCGAGTCTAGACCACGACTTGCTTAGACGAAATCCTTCAGCCCGGCGTTTCGGCCTCATTCCCGATGTAAACGGGGCCACATATTCGAGAGGGGTAGTTACACTGAGCACGGACGACCTTCCCCCGGTGCCCCCTAAGCGGACCCACTGGCTTACGCATGAGACAGGCCTGCGTGCGGGGTGAGACTGTTGCCCCTGCTTGCGCGAAGTGTGTGACCTCGTTGTCTCCAAAGCTTGTTGGCATCGGCTCGGTCAGGTGTCTAGACGCTGGGAGGGTAACGCTGTGAAATCTGTGAGCAATACGGAGAGGAGATAGAAGAAGCGGTGACCGAGCGAGTATTCTTACGGGAAACGTAGATTCGCGAGGAAGTTGCTAAAGCCTATGCCAAATCCGACAGAGAAGAACATTCAATTCGGCTCGATATCTTTCTCACTGGAAGACATCCGCGCCATGTTTGGCGAGCTAAACGATATAGTAAAGGAACAAGGTGAGATTGAAATCGCGCAACTAGTACGACGCGATGAACAGACGGACGAGGAGTTCTTACAGGTTAAGGCTGATCTTCGCGAAAAGGTCTTCAAGATTCTCGCCACGGTGGCCTTCGAGGATGGCTCGGCGGTGCACAGCTCTGACCCTTCGGTGGTACAGCTTGCACCCAATGGCCCCTTCATTAAGAGCATCTATGTCTCCAATCTCACGCCCTACAAAACAAACGTCGGTGTCGAGCCTGAGCATCTCTTCCAATTGTTTATTGACCTAAGACAGCCTCTCTTGCTGGACCCTGACCGGCTCGTATCTAGCCCGACCCTCAACGAGACCAACCTGAGCATCAGAGGAACCCGTGGTGGCTGGCGCGCAGGCATTGAGGAGGCGGTGCGGAAGCGCATCCGAAGAAAGCATCCGATGCGGTCCTACATTCACGGCGGGCACGTGTACGATGTATTCCTGATGATTGTGGGTCTTCCCCTTGCCTTTTATGCTTGCTGGCGAGTTTCGGGTTGGTTGAATGAGAAGCTAGCAGGTACAAGTCCAGCGGTGGTTACGGCTGGGTATCTGTACGTGGGCCTTGCCGCGCTTTGGATGTACCGCGTTTTGTTCAGCTATAGTAAGTGGGCATTCCCGATGGTGGAAATCACTGATCAGGCAACTCGCCCTTCCAAGCACCGTAAGATTTGGTGGGGACTTGTAGTCTTACTTGGAGGGAAGATATTCTGGGATGTGGCAAACCCATATGTTTCGGCCAAACTTTGGTGGCAAACCGCAATCGCATATGCAGCGCCGTAGGAGGACTCATTGCTGGCCATCACACATTCTGGGTTCACAAGACAAGACGGTGAAACCGAAATGCTACGTCGAGCACTATCCTCTAAAGGCGCACCGACCGCAAACAAGGAAGTAGCAAGCGTCATTCTCATCGGACCAGAATCCACCGCCTTTATCCACATTCGACGACATAGATCATGACCGTCATGCGGACCCTGATGGCGAATTCCGCGACTGTCAGGTCGGAAACGAGAATACCATTCTCGCCCTGAGTTCCCAGGTGGGCCACTTACGTGAACACCTCATCGTGACCGCGCCGGAGCTTGAAGACGGAGGACTGGGTACCGGCTAAGGACCGCGACTGTCGGCTTTCCAACTGCCAGATCTTTGAGCCGCCGCTCGACTGATGATCGGGTTGTGGGCCAAAACCGGAACTTCATCAAGGCAGCGGGCTTTTCCTTCAAACGCGGAGGAGAAATGCGATGAACTCGAAGTTTGGAAATAGGCTCATGGTCGCCGTGCTCGCCGTCGGTGTTTTCCTTTGCGCGGCCTACGCCCTAACCAGCGATCATCGGCACCAGATTGCTCAGCAGGAGATCTCCCATAGCTGAAGTCGGCTCGCGTGTTTCAGCAAGCGCTGCCCGCGCGTGGCATAGCCGTCAACGAGACAAGCCGGTAAAAAACAGGAGGGCGCCGTATGACGGCGCCCTCCTGTTTATCCGGCATTCCAAAACTGGGCAGTTTAAGCCCGGCGTGGCCGACTATTTGCGGCGCTTCGGGGCCGGCTGCTCGACCGCGGGCTGAGCAAGTCGCAGTGCGCGCAGCTTCTCGGTCTTCTTCTCCCGAGCCGCTGCTTCCGCTGAAACGATTGCCCGAGCCGTCGTGTCGGTCGTGGCCGCCTTGTCGCGCGGTGAAAGCTTCGCCGGATTGAAGAATTCGTCCTTAGACGCCATTGGCATTTTCTCCCTCTAGACGCTTGCCGAGCCAGATCTTAACGGGCTGGGCGAACGGCTTTCTTGGGCGCCGGCAGCAGACCCTCGCGCTGAAGCTTCTTGCGCGCCAGCTTGCGGTGGCGACGTACCGCTTCGGCCTTTTCGCGAGCGCGTTTTTCGGAGGGCTTTTCATAAGCGCTGCGCGCCTTGAATTCACGGAAGAGACCTTCGCGCTGCATCTTTTTCTTTAGGACACGAAGCGCCTGATCGACGTTATTGTCTCGTACCAGAACCTGCAAGCTTCTTTCCTTTCATGTGGCAACACGGTTGCCGGTTGATCACGGCGGAAGTTACTTCCGCACCCTGATGCTTGACGTTTTCAGCCACGATCCGCTCTGAGGCGTCGAAGCGGCCTCCTCTTTGAGCGTCGGGGCTGCAGAGTGGCTCACGTCTATATCGCTTTCGACGATGCGGCGATCAAAATTTTCGGTTTCAAACCGAACGCGATACTGAACGCTGCTGTCGGTCGGGAGAATGGCGGTAATCGTGCCAGCCCTGCCGTCTTTCTGCGTCCGCACGAATCCGTCTTTCAGAACGATATTGTCGCCGACGGCGTATCTGGGCCTAGCTGCCATTTTTTCATCCGCCGAAATTGTCTGGATAAACGCATAAAAGGCCGGGTGTAATCCCGACCTTCCCATCAGGCTCTGCGGCTGCCAGTACATCCGTGGTCAGCCGGGCCGAATGATAAATTATACCGCGCGCAGATTGTCGGCGGAATTCTTGCCGGAACGCTTGTCACGAACGAGTTCGTAGCTGATCTTCTGGCCGTCGGAGAGGCTGCTCATGCCAGCGCGCTCAACTGCGGAGATGTGAACGAAAACGTCCGTGCTGCCGTCGTCAGGCTGAATGAAGCCGAAGCCCTTGCTGCTGTTGAACCACTTTACGGTACCTGTATTCATAACGATTTCCTTTCAATCGCTAGGTAGGGCCGGCCTTCCTGACCGGCATACATCGAAGTTGAGAGGAAATCTGAAAAGGCCGGAGGGGCGGAGACAAAACTCGTCAGCAATGTTCGATGGGAACTAAATAGCCCACAAAAGCGATAAAACAATGGCAAATCGACATTTATTTCGAAAAGCGCGAAGAGAAGTTTCGGCACTTACCCGAAAAGCGCCGCGATATCCTTTGCGGGTACCGCGCGGCTGAAAAGATAACCCTGAATGTTCTGGCAGCCGGCGCTTTGAAGGAAGCTTGCCTGTTCCTCGGTCTCGACGCCTTCGGCCAGCACTTCGAGGCCGAGCTTTTGTGCCAGTGAGACGATCGCCGCGGTGATCGCCATGTCGTCCTCGTCCTTTGGAATATCGGCGATGAACGAGCGGTCGATCTTGAGGCGCGAGAGCGGGAAGCTCTTGAGCGTGCTCAGGCTGGAATAGCCCGTCCCGAAGTCGTCGAGTGCAAGGCTCACCCCAAGCTCGGTCAGTTCCACCATCTTCGTCACGGACGCCTTGACGTCACGCATGATCAGGCTTTCGGTTATCTCGATCTCGAGCCATTGCGGGTCGAGACCGCTGTCGGCAAGTGCGGCGGCTACCTGGGCCGTCATGCCCGCCTCCTGGAATTGCCGTGCCGAGACGTTGACCCCCATCCGCACCGGCGGCAGGCCCTCGTCCTGCCACGCCCTTGCCTGCGCACAGGCCTTGTGCAAGACGGCCGCGCCGAGTTCGACGATCAGGCCAGTCTCCTCCGCCAGCGGGATAAACCCGTCGGGGCTGACCAGGCCCTCACGCGGGTGTTGCCAGCGGACCAGCGCCTCGATGCCCGAAATGGTGCCGGTCTTGAGATTTTTCTGTGGTTGGAAATGGAGGACGAACTCGTCACGCTGCAGCGCCCTTCGCAGTTCCTCGGAGCGGAGAAGCTTGCGGTTGGCTTTCTCCGCCATCTCATCGGAAAACACCTCGAAGCCATCGCGGCCGTTTTCCTTGACGCGGTACATTGCCGTGTCGGCGTTGGCGAAAAGCTGCGAGGCGGTTCGCCCGTGCTGTGGAAAGCACGCCATTCCCATGCTGCAGGTCATCCGCATTTCGATATCCGCGATGGTCAGCGGCTGGGCGACGAGTTCGCGCACTGCCCGCAGTCTTTCGCCGAAGTCCGCTTCGGTCCCCTGCAGAACGAGAATGAATTCGTCGCCGCCTATGCGGGCCACCAGGCCATGCTCTCCGGCGGCCGCGACGATACGTCCCGCAATGATCTTCAGGAGCATATCTCCGGCGGAATGCCCGAGGCTGTCGTTGACGAGCTTGAAGTTGTCGAGGTCGAGGAAGCCGACGGCGACCGACTGAGAGCTCGCCTCTGCCCAGGCGAGGATCTCCTCGAGCTTCTGGTCGAGAAGCGAGCGATTGGGGAGTTCGGTAAGGCTGTCGTGCTGGGCGAGAAAGCGGATCCGCTCTTCCGCAAGGCTCCGGTCTATCGCGATACCCGCCATTCGCGCCACACCAACGACGAACTCCCCGAATCCGGTATACGGCTGTTCGACCGGTAGTGAGATCGCCAAAAAGCCGTGGCACTCCCCGGAAGACGAGGGAATTTCGACGCAGCGGAAAAACTTGCGAGAATCGAGAAAATCCGCCGCAATCCGCTCTGCCTGCACGCCGAGGCTCTCATCTGGCTCGAAAGGAATGTGTCTGCCGGCGAGCGTCTCGAACGACGGAGCGGCCGCGACGTAAAGCTCATGCCCAGACGGCGCCTTCAAGAGGACGGCCGCGCGAGCGTCCACTGCCGCTCCCTCGAGCAGAGCCGCAAGATCGGTCAGGAGCCGCGGGATCGCCACCGCCGCGACGATCAACTCCAGAATCTTTGTCTGCGCCTCGACCAAGCGCTCGGAAGCCTTGCGGGCGGAAATGTCTCGCGACGCGCCAACGACGCCGATGATATTGCCCGCCTGGTCCCTCAGCGGCACGCGCGAGATCATCAGCCAGCGGTCCGGGCCTCCACGCAGGGCGCGTTCCTCATATCCGAGGTCTGCCTCTCCCGTTGCCATGACGCGATTCTCGATCGCGGAGATCGCGGACGCGGCCTCATGATCAAACAGGTCGAACTCTGTCAGCCCAACCATATCCTCGAGCTTGTCGAACCCATTGCCCCGGACCACCGCCTGGTTGGCAAAAAGGAAGCGGCCTTCCAAGTCTTTCGCATACATGTAGTCGGGGACGTGATTGGCCATCGCCTCGAGCCAGAAATAGCGCTCCGACAGCGCTGGCTCATGGGCGCGCAATCGATCGGCCGCCGCCCGAAGGTGCGACGAGAGGGTCTGCGAATTCACTTCTTCGCTGCTTGCTGATTTCAGCTCGCCGGCATCCGCTTCAGGCACGACAATCCACTCCCACATTCGACAATGCCGATTATGTTAGGGAGTTCTTACATCCAGGTGAATCGTTCGACTGCCGCGAAGGCAACGGCACGATATTGTACTATTTTTCGCCGCCTGGCGGGCATGAACCGGGGACGCTCCTCGCGTCAAACCGAAGCAGCGGCAGCAAGTTGACGGGATTTTGGGGATACTGACCTTGCGAGCTTTTTCGCCGACGCCGACGCGCGAACGGAAATGCTGCGCACGCTCTCAACGCTTTTCAGGATCTTGAGGATCTGGCGGGCTTCTTCGTCAGCCATGCTCGACATTTCGACACCGCCGATCCTCGCTGCGCTCTGGGTGGCCTCATCGACGATGCACCATCCATCGTTTTCCATACGTAGACTGTAAGACACCATGTCTCGCCTCTCGGTCTGGTCGCAATACTAGGCAGCAAATACAATTGTCGGTGAGGAAGCCATTCCGCAAAAGGGAGGTTAGGCGATCTGCAAAAAGGCGTAGCCCTCTATCTCGCCATCCGTGCTTCCCCAGAAATGCGTGCTCTATTTTGCGGAGAATGCTACTCTCGAGACCCGGAGGAGAAGATGGATAAAACGCTGATCCAGCGCTTGACCGAATGCGCCGAGGAGATCGAGGAGTGCTCGCAGCGCATCTCCCGCATCCGCGCCGGTGAAATCCATCATCAGGCCCGATTTGGCGATGGCCCCTGGATGGACGTCACCGCGGCGACGCTCGCTCACTACGAGCGTCTGCTCGACACCTTAAAATATTTCGCCGGGGAGCTCCGCCGGCGCATCAACAGCGGTGAAAGCTGAAAACGGCCGTCTCGATTTCGCGCCCCGAAGTTCGAAAAAGCGGCGTAGCACGCCGACTGAGACGCTGCTTTCTCGAAGATCACTCAAACGTTACCTTAGCGTGAGCGGTTAGAGCCGCGTGCGGCGGCCCGCTAATCCATCTAGGCTAGTTGACGCTGCGTAAGGACAGAATAGCTTGAGGCCGTTCTTGACCTCCGCGGATGGGAACCACCGGTACGATTGTTTAGTTGCGTAGTCGTATCGGTGCCTCGCGGTCGGGGAACAATTCACGCGCGTCGCCGTTGTTTTACGGATCGCGTTGGATACCCCCCGCCCGCAACGGTGCGACCCTGGCGCCCCCTCGCCAGTTTCCCACGCGGTCCACGTTCAAATGATCTCCTCTCGACCCCGCTTCGGCGGGGTCTTTCTTTGATCTCCGCACGCGCCGAACGCCCCGATCCAGCGGACTCCATCGTACGCCTGCCTAACCCATAGGGATGTGGCTTTACGCCTGGGAACGGAGATCGGTGTTTTTGGCGGACGGAATCGGTAAAGTTGCATGTCCTCTTGTAATGTGTTGCGACCAAAGTGGGCGGAATCCTGAGGCCGAAACCGCACTGTCGCGTCATTGAAAGGGGCTTTGCGGAAAAATGCGTCCCGTTCCGCACAATTATTCGGGAATTGCCGCGTCAACGGCTATCGATCACGCATTTCGCCGCAATGGTAGCCCGAAATGCTGAATTGTCTTCAGCGGCGTCTTGCCGTTTACTGACCAAGTAAGGAAGAGGCCCAGGGGCGATTGGGCTCTTCCCGGGCGGCTGGCGTAGTTAGCGCAGTCGTCGGAATGCGGCTCCTTCAACGAACTTATTGCGATGTCGCCGCCTGTTAAGGGCGACGCTCGTTGCGTTGATCGAACGGGTTTCGATATGCTGTGCATGCCGGTCGTTAATGCGTAAAGCACGGGACACCGGGTAAGGCTGGGGACGGAAGGATCAGCGTTGCGATGGACATTGACGCGGCGCTGATCCTTTTTGCTTTGATGCTACCTTCGTCTTCGCCATCTCACGAAATTCGCCGAACCTTGAGCACATCGCCGCACGCTCGTGCAGCGACCGCCGCTTTGCCGTTGACGCGAATCTGCTAGAAAAGGCCGATCGTCACCGGAGAACGGCTCTTGTTTCTGCTCTCGAAGCTTGTCTGGATCATCGGCCAGCCGCTCTCACTCGCCTTTTTTCTCCTGCTTGCCTGCCTTGCGGCCTTGCTGCTCCGGTGGCGGTTTGCGGCGCTTGCGAGCGGTGGCGCGGCACTCCTGATCCTGTTCGTCGCCCTCTACACCACGGTCGGTGCCTATCTGGTCCAGGGGCTGGAGGAGCGATTTCCGAGACCCGCTGCGGATCCCAATGAGCTTGCTTGCATGATCGTGCTCGGCGGCGCGTTCGAGACTGACGTCACGACGGCGCGCGGCGGCTACGAGTTCAACGGTGCCGCCGACCGCTTCGTGGAAGTTTTGCGCCTGGCACAGAAGTTTCCGAGTGCCCGGATCGTCGTTTCCGGGGGCGACGGTTCGCTGACAGGGCGCTATGAGGGGGACGCGGTGATCTCCGAACGGTTCTTTTCGGCCTTCGGCGTAGGTGCTGATCGGCTGCTCAAGGACGAGACATCGCGCACGACCTTCGAGAATGCCGAAAACACAAGGCAGCTGCTTGCCGGCAAGGGTCTTTCGCACTGCCTGCTGATCACATCCGGCTTCCACATGCCGCGTTCGATGGGCATTTTCCGCAAGCTCGGCATCGATGTCGTGCCATGGCCGGTCGACTACCGCTCGACGGGTGACGAGGGTCTCGGCATCGACCTCTCCCAGCCTTCGCAAAACGTCCAGCTGCTATCGACCGCCATCCGGGAATGGATGGGGCTCGTCGGCTACTATGCCGCCGGCCGCACATCCGCACTCTATCCCGGGTAGCGCCGTCCGCTGGTGCCGAGGCTTGGCCCTGCTATTTCTTCGATATCGTCACGAATTTGGTGCCCCGCACGCGCACCGTCATCTCGCAGGGGTCGCCCTCGCCCCGGTCGCAATATTGCGGCGCCATCTTCATCACCAGCACCATGTTGCCGAAGCGCTGGATGAAGTCGTAGCTGAACATGTGCGCCGTCGCGACCATGAAATAGCCGCCCTCGGCGACCTGGAGGTAGAAATTGTAGGTGCACCCCTCGTCGGTGCAGTCGGGGCCTTTTTCACCCTTGCAGGTGATGACGCCCTCGTTGACGACCATGTCGACCAGGCCGTCGTTGTTTATATCCCGCGGTGTTGCGAAGTCGTCGCCGAAGGTGGTGTCAGCCCCGCATCGTTTCAGGAAATGTTCCCTTTCGAATGCCACAGGATCCGGCAGTAGCGGTTGCGCCGCTTGCGCGGCAACGGGCATGATCACCAGCGCGATGGCGTTCAGGATCACGATCAGCAGGGACTTCACGGCAATTCCTCTCGACCGCCAGCGAGTCGCGCCGGCAAAACGGCACCATTTAGCGCGCCACTGCTTGCGCCACCCTTGCCGCCCCGCAATCGTTCCGGCAATTTGCCCCGAACCCCCTGTCGTGGAGCCCATCATGTCGCTGCTTGCATTTCTGGACTACGCCGGCGTTGCCGTCTTCGCCGCGACGGGCGCGCTGTCGGCTTCGCGTAAGCAGCTCGATCTCGTCGGCTTTCTGTTCCTGGCGGCCGCGACCGGGATTGGGGGTGGAACGGTCCGGGATCTGGTACTCGGGAACATACCGGTTTTCTGGGTCGTCAACCCCACCTATATCCTCGTCTGCGCCGCGATCGGCGCCGTGGTCTTCTTTACCTCGCATCTCGTGGAATCGCGTTATCGGCTTTTGATCTGGCTCGACGCGGTGGGGCTTTCGGCCTATTGCGTCATGGGTGCGGCCAAGGGGATGGCGGCAACCGGGTCGCCCACAGTCGCCATCGTGATGGGCGCGATGACCGCGACCTTCGGCGGCGTTCTTCGCGACCTGCTTGCCAGCGAACCGTCCGTCCTGCTGCGTCCGGAAATTTATGTAACAGCGGCGATCATCGGCGCTAGCGTTTTTACCGCTGCAAGTGCCTCGGGCCTGCCGCTCCCCCTTGCCTCCGCACTCGGCGTGATCGCGGCATTCGCCGTGCGCGGCGGCGCGCTGTTCTTCGGCTGGACCCTGCCGAGCTACAAGCCCCGGCCGGGCCGGCATCCGAACGATGTCATGTGAAAATGGGGGGCGGCCGCTCAGCGGTCCTTGCGGCGAAGCCGGATGACCACGTCGACATGGGCGATCTCCATGCCCGGCGGTGGCTCCGGCAAATTGGCGATCGTGAGCGTGCTGATCGGGATGTCGAGCACTTCGTTGTGCCCCTCCACGAAGAAATGGTGATGGTCGGAAACGTTGGTGTCGAAATAGGTCTTGGAGCTTTCGACGGCGAGCACGCGGATGAGGCCGGCTTCCGTAAACTGGTGAAGAGTATTGTAGACGGTGGCAAGCGAAACGGGCACGCCGGCGGCGACGGCCTCCTCGTGAAGTTCCTCGACGGTCAGGTGCCGGTCACCCTTGGCGAACAAAAGATCGCCCAGGGCAACCCTCTGCCTCGTCGGCCTCAGCCCGGCTGTGCGCAGCCTCGTCTCTATGGCGATTCCGGCGCCTGCCGTCATCCGCACGTCTCCAAATTCCCGCGATCCACAAAACTTTACCTGAGCATATAACTTTTACAGCCAGCGCTTTCAATAGTTTCCGTGGGGACAAGAACGCCCGAGAACCTGGAAAATAGGGGTTTTGACGCATTTTGATCTGGCAGGCACCTTGGCCTTCCTGTATGCGACCACCAGATAGAGTAGAGCGTCGGCATTATCTCCTCGAACGGGTAAGCCACGCTTGCGCTTCAATTTGCGTGAATCTTGAAGTAAAGCTTCACCATCCAACGGCGTCGATGCGGGGGAAACGGGATTTTCATGAAAACGAGACAGTCGAGTTTCAATTATGAAGAGATACTGAGCTGCGGTCGCGGCGAGCTTTTCGGCCCCGGCAATGCGCAGCTGCCGCTTCCTCCGATGCTGATGGTTCACCGGATCACGGACATTTCCGAAACCGGAGGCGCGTTCGACAAGGGCTTTATCCGCGCCGAGTACGACGTGCGTCCCGACGACTGGTACTTCCCCTGCCATTTCCAAGGCAATCCGATCATGCCGGGCTGCCTCGGCCTTGACGGCATGTGGCAGCTGACCGGCTTCTTCCTGGGCTGGCTCGGAGAGGAAGGCCGCGGCATGGCACTTTCCACCGGCGAGGTGAAGTTCAAGGGCATGGTTCGCCCGCACACCAAGCTCCTTGAATATGGCATCGACTTCAAGCGCGTCATGCGCGGTCGCCTTGTCCTTGGCACTGCCGATGGCTGGCTGAAGGCGGATGGCGAGACGATATACCAGGCAACCGACCTTCGCGTCGGCCTGTCGAAGGAAAAAGCTGCCTGAACCGCGGCACGCGGCACGCAGCGAATTGAGAGAAGAGGTCATCCACATGAGACGGGTTGTTGTCACGGGACTGGGCATCGTTTCCTCCATCGGGAACGATGCACAACAGGTCACGGGTTCGCTGCGCGAGGCGAAATCGGGCATCACGTTTTCGAACGATTTCGCCGAGCACGGCTTCAAGTGCCAGGTCTGGGGCGCGCCGAGCATCGACACCACCGACATGGTCGACCGTCGCGCTGCTCGCTTCCTGTCCCAGGGCGGCACGTGGAACCACGTCGCCATGAAACAGGCGATCGCCGATTCCGGACTTGAGGAAAGCGACATCAGCAACAACGAGCGAACCGGCATCATCATGGGTTCGGGCGGCCCTTCGACCCGCACGCTGATCGAGGCCGCCGAGATCACCCTGAAGAACAACAGCCCGAAGCGCATCGGTCCCTTCGCGGTGCCGAAGGCGATGTCTTCGACCGCGTCGGCAACGCTTGCCACCTGGTTCAAGATCCACGGCGTGAACTATTCGATCTCGTCGGCCTGCTCGACCTCGGCGCACTGCATCGGCAACGCGACCGAAATGATCCAGTGGGGCAAGCAGGACGTAATGTTCGCCGGCGGCCACGAAGATCTCGACTGGACGATGTCCAACCTCTTCGACGCCATGGGGGCGATGTCCTCCAAGTACAACGATACGCCCTCGACCGCCTCGCGCGCCTATGACGTTTCCCGCGACGGTTTCGTGATCGCCGGCGGCGCCGGTGTTCTGGTGCTCGAGGAACTGGAGCACGCCAAGGCCCGCGGCGCCAAGATCTATGCCGAAATCACCGGCTACGGCGCAACCTCTGATGGCTACGACATGGTCGCGCCCTCCGGCGAAGGTGCGGCACGCTGCATGCGCCAGGCGCTGGCGACCGTCAAGGGCGACGTCGACTACATCAACACCCACGGCACCTCGACGCCGGTCGGCGACAGCAAGGAGATCGGCGCCATCCGCGAGGTCTTCGGCGACAGGATCCCGCACATTCAGTCGACGAAGTCGCTGACGGGCCATTCGCTGGGTGCTGCCGGCGTGCAGGAATCCATCTATTCCCTGCTGATGATGCAGGCCGGTTTCATCGGCGAAAGCGCCCACATCACCGAACTCGATCCGGAATTCGCCGGCGTGCCGATCGTGCGCAAGCGCATCGACAACGCCAAGATCGACATCGCCCTTTCCAACTCCTTTGGCTTCGGCGGCACCAACGCTACGCTCGTCTTCCAGCGCTATAACGGATAAGCCAATGACCGGAATCATGCAGGGAAAGCGCGGCCTCATAATGGGCGTCGCAAATAATCATTCGATTGCCTGGGGCATTGCAAAGGCGCTGGGTGCGCAGGGCGCCGAGTTGGCCTTTACCTACCAGGGCGACGCGCTCGGCAAACGCGTCAAGCCGCTGGCGGCCGAGGTCGGCTCCGACTTCCTGCTGCCCTGCGACGTCGAGGACATCGCCTCGGTCGATACGGTCATGGAGGCCTTGAAGACGCGCTGGGGGAAACTCGATTTCCTCGTGCATGCCATCGGTTTTTCCGACAAGAACGAGTTGAAGGGCCTCTACGCCAACACGACGCGCGAAAACTTCACCCGCACCATGGTGATTTCCTGCTTCTCCTTCACGGAGATCGCCAAGCGCGCCGCCGACCTGATGGCGGACGGCGGCACGATGCTGACGCTGACCTATAACGGCTCGACGCGCGTCATTCCCAACTACAACGTCATGGGTGTCGCCAAAGCGGCGCTCGAGGCCTCGGTGCGCTATCTTGCCGCCGACTACGGCCCGCGCGGCATCCGCGTGAACGCCATTTCCGCCGGCCCGATCCGCACGCTCGCCGGCGCGGGCATTTCCGACGCGCGCGCCATTCTCTCCTGGAACCAGCGCAACGCGCCGCTGCGCAAGACGGTTACGATCGATCAGGTCGGCAGCTCGTCGCTCTATCTGCTGTCCGACCTTTCCGCCGGCGTCACCGGCGAGATCCACCACGTCGATTCGGGCTTCAACATCACCTCGATGCCGACACTGGAGACGTTGACCAGGGCGGATGTCGACTAACGAGCCGCAAGCTTTCCTGCAATAGTTTTGGAAATACGAATGGCGCGGACCGAGGTCCGCGCCATTGTTTTTTGGTGTCTGGCAGGTCCGCCATTTCGGCAACCCGCAGGGGCTCGCCCAACAGTGTAGGGGGTTGTTGCTACTTGCGCGCCCAAAGCACCTTGTAGCGGGCGTTGCGGCAGGTCTCGCCGTGCTCCTTGAAGTGGGCAGCCAGCACCGGTTCGTAGGGCAGGCCGCGATTGGCGACCAAAAGCAGGCGCCCGCCGCCGCGCAGCGCCTGCGCTGCCGTCTTGATCATCGCCTGGCCAAGCGAAGGTTCCGCGGCATGCCCTTCGTGGAAAGGCGGGTTCATGATCACGAGGTCGTACTTGTCCTTCACCGGCTCGCCGGCCAGGTCGTGCCAGAAGAAACGCACTGGCGCCTTGGGGCAATTTTCAGCGAGATTGGCTTTCGCGGCTTCCAGCGCCGCGTGATTGGCTTCGTAGAGGTCAAGCCGGCCGATCCCCTGCGAACGCTTCGACAGTTCCACGGAAAGGTAGCCCCAGCCGGCGCCGAAATCCGCGGCATCGCCGGTAAAGTCGGTGGGCAGGCGCGAGGCGAGGAGTTCCGAACCCGCATCGATACGGTCATGCGAGAACATGCCGGGCGAAGCCGTGAACCGGCCGTCGACGCGAACCGGCGACTTCGCGAGCGCGGCGACGATCGTGCCGGCTTCCTCGGGCTTTAGGAACCAGAAGGCGACGCCGTGATACTTCGGCATGTGTTCGACATCGAGGCCGAGCGCTTCCATGCGCTTGCGAAGCGGCTGGACGCCATCCTCCTTGCCGCCCGCGACGACGATCAGGCCACCTGTTCTGACGCGGCCCAAGGCTTCGGCGATTTGCGCCTCGTTCTCGCCCTTGTGCTTGGTGAGCAGTACCAGCGCGCCGTCATAGTCCTCGCCCTCGATGACAGGCGTCACAGCGACACGCTGGGCCTGCAGCTGGCGATGAAACGACCGCAGCGGCTGAACGGCTGAGAGTTCCGCCCCAAAGCCGTCGGGCAGCGAAAACCCGGCTTCGGCGCCGAGGAAGAGAATACGCTCGCCTTCGCCGGGCACTGCCACGGTGCCGGAAGCAAAGGGGTAGAAAAGGGTCTTCAGGGCGTCGCGGCTCATCGGTTGATCTCTGGGCTTCGTGTCGGGAACGGGCGTAAAGAAAAAGGGCGCGGATACCTCCGCGCCCTCCAGATAGGCAAGAAGGCGCGGCTTACTCGGCCGCTTCGTCCTTCTTCTTGTCGGCGGCGATTTCCTGGCCGGTCGCCTGGTCGACGACCTTCATGGACAGGCGGACCTTGCCGCGCTCGTCGAAGCCGAGCAGCTTGACCCAAACCTTCTGACCTTCCTTGACGACGTCCTGGGTCTTCGCAACACGCTCGGAGGCGAGCTGCGAGATATGGACGAGGCCGTCGCGGGCGCCGAAGAAGTTGACGAAAGCGCCGAAATCGGCGGTCTTGACGACCGTGCCCTCATAGATCTGGCCGACTTCCGGCTCGGCGACGATCGAATGGATCCACTTGCGGGCGGCTTCGATTTCCTTGCCCGAAGAGGAAGCGATCTTGACGGTGCCGTCGTCCTCGATGTTGATCTTGGCGCCGGTCTTTTCGACGATTTCGCGGATGACCTTGCCGCCCGAACCGATGACTTCACGGATCTTGTCGACCGGGATGTTCATGACTTCGATGCGCGGGGCGAATTCGCCGAGCTGGCCACGGCTCTCGGTGATGGCCTTCGACATTTCGCCGAGGATGTGGGCACGACCGCCCTGTGCCTGGCCGAGAGCGACCTTCATGATCTCTTCGGT
Source organism: Rhizobium sp. RAF56 (assembly GCF_052113965.1). Taxonomy (NCBI): domain Bacteria; kingdom Pseudomonadati; phylum Pseudomonadota; class Alphaproteobacteria; order Hyphomicrobiales; family Rhizobiaceae; genus Rhizobium; species Rhizobium sp. RAF56. Next base: position 55,639 of record NZ_JBFRDU010000023.1, on the reverse strand, counting down.
GATGCCGGCGATCTTGATGTCCATCTGCAGCGAGGTGATGCCGTCGGCGGTGCCTGCGACCTTGAAGTCCATATCGCCGAGGTGGTCTTCGTCACCGAGGATGTCGGAGAGGACGGCGAAGCGATCGCCTTCCAGAATGAGACCCATGGCGATGCCGGCAACCGGCTTTGCGAGCGGAACGCCGGCGTCCATCAGAGCGAGTGAAGTGCCGCAGACGGTCGCCATCGAGGACGAGCCGTTCGACTCGGTGATCTCGGAGACGACGCGCAGCGTGTAGGGGAACTGCTCAACCGTCGGCAGCATCGGACGGATAGCGCGCCATGCGAGCTTGCCGTGACCGATTTCGCGGCGGCCCGGGGAGCCCATGCGGCCGGTTTCGCCAACGGAATAGGGAGGGAAGTTGTAGTGAAGCAGGAAGCGCTCCTTGTACATGCCCGTGAGCGAATCGACATACTGTTCGTCTTCGCCGGTGCCGAGCGTCGCAACGACGATCGCCTGGGTTTCACCGCGGGTGAAGAGCGCCGAACCGTGCGTGCGCGGCAGCAGGCCGACTTCCGAGACGATCGGGCGAACGGTTTCCAGATCGCGGCCGTCGATACGGCTCTTGGTGTCGAGGATGTTCCAGCGAACGATCTTGGCCTGCAGGTGCTTGAAGATGGCGCCGATGACTTCGGCGCTGTACTTCGGCTCGACGCCTTCCGGGAAGAAGTGAGCCTTGACCTTGGCCTTGACGGCGTCGACTGCAGCGTAGCGCTCGGCCTTCTGGGTAATCTTGTAGCCTTCGCGCAATTCGGCTTCGAAATGCTTCAGCATTTCGGCTTCGAGTTCGGAATGGTCTTCCGGCTGGAAGTCGCGGGGTTCCTTGGCGGCAACTTCGGCGAGCTTGATGATCGCGTCGAGAACCGGCTGGAAGCCGCGGTGACCGAACATCACGGCGCCGAGCATGACGTCTTCGTTCAGTTCCTTGGCTTCGGATTCAACCATCAGAACGGCGTCGTGCGTGCCGGCGACGACGAGGTCGAGGGTCGACTCGTCCATCTCGTCGAGATGCGGGTTGAGAACGTATTCGCCGTTGATGTAGCCGACGCGCGCGCCGCCGACCGGGCCCATGAAGGGAATGCCGGAGAGCGTCAGCGCAGCGGAAGCAGCAACCATCGACAGGACGTCCGGGTCATTTTCCAGATCGTGCTGGACGACGGTGACGACCACCTGGGTGTCGTTCTTGTAGCCTTCCGGGAAGAGCGGGCGGATCGGGCGGTCGATCAGGCGGGAAACCAGCGTTTCCTTTTCCGACGGACGACCTTCGCGCTTGAAGTAGCCACCGGGAATCTTGCCGGCGGCGTAGGTCTTTTCCTGGTAGTTGACGGTAAGCGGGAAGAAATCCTGGCCCGGCTTCGGCGACTTGGCCGAAACGACGGTGGCGAGAACGACGGTCTCGCCGTAGGTTGCCACGACGGCGCCATCGGCCTGGCGGGCGACCTTGCCGGTTTCGAGCTTCAGCGGGCGGCCGGCCCACTCGATTTCAACGGTGTGGATATCGAACATGTCTTGTCCTTCAAGGCGGGACTGCGCGCCGTCGCAAATCAAAGCGCTGCGCACGGTCTACCGCCGTCAGTGTGAACCATCATGGGCAAGACAACGGGAGGCTTTCGGGGCTTCCGCTTGGAAACCGGCCGAGGCGAACGGGCCTCGGCGAAAGCATCCGGCAATCCTGCCCCATGACAGGTCAACGGTTAGGTTTGGCGGAACCGGCCCATCCGGTCCGCCTGCCCGTTCCAAACCGCACAAAGCGGATAAAACGAACGGCACGGGGCAACTGTGCCCCCGATAGGCGACCGGCGGGCGCTCGATCGAACGCCCGCCGGATCATTCATTAGCGGCGGATACCAAGGCTCGCAATCAGCTTGCTGTAGCGGCCTTCGTCCTTCTTCTTGAGGTAGTCAAGAAGCGAGCGGCGGCTGGAAACCATCGTCAGGAGGCCACGGCGGGAGTGATTGTCCTTCTTGTGGTCCTTGAAATGGCCGGTCAGGTTGTTGATACGCTCGGTCAGGATGGCAACCTGAACTTCCGGGGAGCCGGTGTCGCCTTCGACAGTGGCGTATTCCTTGATCAGCGCAGCCTTGCGCTCAGCAGTAATCGACATCGGATGTCCTTTCGATGAGAGGAAATAGGTCGCCAAACGCCGGGATGTCGTCCAGCATTGGCCGCGAATGCAATCGGGACCCGCCCGATGCTGGCGCTGCCTATAAACCATTCGTGGGATAAAGGGAAGAGACTCCCTTTCTTATAAGGTCGAGCGCCATTTTGAACGGCAGCGAATCTGTTCTCCCCCACGGAGAGACCAGCGACTCAAACGAAAACCCGCTTCGGGCGGAACTCGCCTTCGCCGATTTCGCCGATGGCGACGAGCTTGCCCCGGGCGGTCGCATAGGCTTCGCTCTCGGCGACGGGCGCGTCGCGGCCGCGTACGAGGATCGGGTTGCCCATCTTCAGCCGGTGGGCCTGGTCGTCGGTGATGGCGAGATGCGGCAGCGCCGACAGCGCCTCGCTGGTGTCGATAAGCAGCGCGTCGAGGGCGGCAAGCCGCGCGTCGGCGTCCTCGATCGTCTCAAGCTCCAGGAGCTGTGCCAGCGGCACCATGCTCTCCTCGGCGAAGGGCGCGACGAAAGTGCGGCGCAGCGAGGCGATATGGCCGAAGCAGCCGAGATCGCGGCCCATGTCTCGCGCGATCGAGCGGACATAGGTGCCCTTGCCGCACTCGATCTCGAAATGCGCCAGATTGGGCGCCGTGCCGAGCAACGACAGACGGAAGACTTCGACCTCACGCGAGGGAATATCGACAATCTCGCCGTCGCGGGCCAGATCATAAGCGCGCTCGCCGGCGATCTTGATGGCCGAAAATTGCGGCGGCACCTGTTCGATGACGCCGGTATATTTCGGCAGCAGCGCGCGGATATCCTCCTCCGTCGGCCGCTTGTCGGACGATTGCGTCGCTTCGCCTTCCAGGTCGTCGGTCGAACGTTCCTCGCCCCAGGCGACGGAAAATTCGTAGATCTTGCGGCCATCCATGACGTAGGGAACGGTCTTGGTGGCATCGCCGAGCGCGATCGGCAACATGCCGGAGGCGAGCGGATCTAGCGTGCCGGCATGGCCCGCCTTCTGCGCCTTGAACAGCCATTTGATCTTGGAAACGGCTTCGGTCGAACCGAAATCGATCGGCTTGTCGAGAATCATCCAGCCCGAGACCGGGCGGCCCTTGGGTTTGCGTGGTTTGGACATCACGTCTCTTCTTTTGAGCAATTCCAGGAAAAGTGTGAAGCGGTATTCCGTCCGGAATTGCGTGAAACAAATAGGCAGAGCGGATCCGCGATCGAAGAAAGCAGATCTGTTCTAGTTGTCGTCGCCGTCGTCGGCATCGAGATCGCGGCGGACCTCGGGCGAGCGCAGCAACTCGTCGATCTTCTTGTAATTGTCGAAGCTGGTGTCGTCGCGGAAGCGGACTTCCGGCATGTACTTCATCTGCCGGAGCTGCGGCCCGAGCCGGCCGCGAATGTATTTCGAGTGGCGGTTCAGCGCGTCGATGATGGCTTCGTGGTCGGAAACGCCGAGCGGCGTCACATAGGCGGTTGCGATCTTCAGGTCGGGCGACATGCGCACTTCCGAAATGGAGATCACCGTGCGCTCGATGACGTCATCGCGCACTTCGCCGCGCTGCAGCACCTGCGTGATGGCGGCGCGCACCTGCTCGCCAACGCGCAACATGCGCTGCGAAGGCGCGGAAGATGTTGATTTGGTCATGGTTGTTCCGTTTGCGGCGTCCCCTGGACGCGATAAAGCGGCTCACATGACTCCATCCGGCCAAAAGGTCAAGGCTTGCCCGTCATCGCCATCTCATACGGGGACCGATTCATGGCGCTCCACCGCCCAAAACGAAGAAACCGCCGGCAGGGCCGACGGTTTCGATGTTTCGCGGAACGATGTTCCGATCAGAGCGTGCGCGTGATGTGCTCGACGCGGAAGCACTCGATCGTATCACCGGCGCGGATGTCCTCGTAGTTCTCGAAGGCCATGCCGCATTCCTGGCCGACGTGCACTTCGGAGACTTCGTCCTTGAAGCGCTTGAGGGTCTTGAGCTTGCCTTCGTGGATGACGACGTTGTCGCGAACCAGGCGGACACCGACGCCACGCTCGACCTTGCCTTCGGTAACGCGGCAACCCGCGACCTTGCCGACCTTGGTGATGTTGAACACCTCCAGGATCTCGGCATTGCCAAGGAAGGTTTCGCGGCGCTCGGGCGAGAGCAGACCGGACATCGCCGCCTTCACGTCATCCACGAGGTCGTAGATGATGTTGTAGTAGCGGATCTCGATGCCCTGACGCTCGGCGAAGGCACGCGCCTGCGCGTTGGCACGGACGTTGAAGCCGATGATCGCGGCGTTCGAGGCTTCCGCCAGCGAAACGTCGGACTCGGTGATGCCGCCGGCACCCGAATGCACGATGCGGGCACGAACTTCGTCGGTTCCGAGCTTGTCGAGCGCGCCGGAAATGGCTTCGATCGAGCCCTGCACGTCACCCTTGATAACCAGCGGGAATTCCTTGAAGCCGGTATTCTGCAGCTGCGTCATCATCTGTTCGAGCGAACCGCGCTGACCCGACTGGCGGGCAGCGGCCTTGTCGCGGGCGAGACGCTGACGGTATTCGGAGATTTCGCGGGCGCGGCTTTCGCTTTCGACGACCGCGAACTTGTCACCGGCAGCCGGCGTGCCCGAGAGGCCGAGAACCTCGACCGGCATGGCCGGTCCTGCTTCCTTGATATGCTCGCCCTTGTCGGTGACCAGAGCGCGCACACGACCCCACTGATCGCCAGCGACGACGATCTGACCGGGGCGCAGCGTGCCCTTCTGGATGAGCACGGTTGCTACCGCGCCGCGGCCGCGGTCGAGCTGGGCTTCGATGACCGTGCCTTCCGCGGTGCGGTTCGGGTTGGCCTTGAGGTCGAGAATTTCGGCTTGCAGCAGGATAGCTTCGAGCAGCTTGTCGAGGTTGGTGCCGTTCTTGGCGGAAACTTCCACGTCGAGCACTTCACCGCCCATGGATTCGACGAAAACCTCGTGCTGGAGGAGTTCGGTGCGAACCTTCTGCGGGTTTGCCTCGTGCTTGTCGATCTTGTTGATCGCTACGATGATCGGCACGCCGGCCGCTTTCGCGTGGTTGATCGATTCGATCGTCTGCGGCATCACGCTGTCGTCGGCGGCAACCACCAGGATCGCGATATCCGTCGCCTGCGCTCCGCGAGCACGCATTGCGGTAAACGCGGCGTGGCCGGGAGTGTCGATGAAGGTGATCTTCTGGCCGTTCTGCTCGACCTGGTAGGCGCCGATATGCTGCGTGATGCCACCGGCTTCGCCGGCAACCACGTTGGCATGACGCAGGGCGTCGAGTAGCGAGGTCTTGCCGTGGTCTACGTGGCCCATGATGGTGACGACAGGGGGACGCGAAACGAGTTCGCCGTCCTCGTCGGACACGTTGAAGATGCCGAGTTCGACGTCGGACTCAGAGACGCGCTTGACCGTATGGCCGAATTCGCCGGCGATGATTTCGGCCAGATCGGCGTCGATGACGTCGCCCGGCTTCATCATCTGACCTTCCTTCATCAGGTACTTGATGACGTCGACAGCGCGCTCGGACATGCGCTGTGACAGTTCCTGAATGGTGATGGTCTCAGGCAGGGTGACTTCGCGAACAACCTTTTCGCGGGTTTCCTGCATCTGGCTGCGGCGGAACTTCTCCTGCCGGCGGCGTATGGAAGCGAGCGAGCGGCCGCGCGCGTTGCCGTCGTCATCGACGTTGGCGGTCGTCACGGTCAGCTTGCCGCGGCGGCGTTCTTCTTCCGTCTTCGGACGGGTCACGGGCTTTGCCGGCTCGGCGCGGACGATCTTGCCGCGCGGTGCACTACCCGGGCGTGCCGGGCCGCGATCGTCTTCTTCGGTCTGCACCGGACGACGTCCGCGCGCATCGACGGTCGAAAGCGTCGGACGAGGAGCTGCCGGGGCAGCCGCATCCGGACGGCGAGCGGTCGGTGCTGCAGATGCTGCCGCTGGACGCGGTGCCTCGGCGACGACTGGCGCAGCGGGCTGACGCTCTTCCGCTGGGACGGGCGGGCGTGCGGCCTCCTCGGCGGCGAGGCGAACGGCTTCCGCTTCCTCGGCGATCCGGCGCTGTTCATCTTCTACCTTGCGGCGGGCCTCTTCCTCGGCGCGGCGCACCGCATCGGCGGCATCGCGGACCTGAGCCTCGGCGAGCGCGCGGCGGCGGGCATCCATCTCATCGGCGGAAAGGTGGTTGAGCACGACCGGACGCGACGGGCGATCCTGACGCTGCTGAACCGGCTGCTGCGGCCGGCCCTGCTGGCCGCCCGGCTGATGAATGCGCGGTGGGGGCTGCACGGGACGCGCCGGCTGCGACACAGTCTCGGCCGCATGGACCGCCGGTGCCGCGCCCGCAACCGGGTGCAGCGGCTTTTCGTCTTCGGGGCGATGTGGCCGGCGCTTGCGGGTCTCGACTACGACCGCCTTACTGCGACCGCGACCCATATCCTGGCGCACGGTACCCTGATTCACGCCTGACGGTTTCAGGGTGAGGGTTTTCTTCGTGACACTCAGCGTCTTGTCGTCTTTGTTGTCGGTCATTCCGTTCCTGTTCCTTCGGACAGGGCGATGACGGACATCAGACCCTGTCGTTCAATACGTATACCTGGATGAGGCGACCGGCCGGGGCCGGTGACCGCATCATTGTTTTCGCCGGCCAGCGCCGCCCGTTGCCCGGGACTGACCGCCGCTGCGGTACCGTTCGAGCAGGTTTGCGCGCTTCACTACACCCTCACCCGCCTGTCCGGCAAGCGCCACGGCATGGATAAAAGCATTCTGGCCCATCAGTTCTTCCATTTCCGCCTCGGTCGAGAGGCGGAAGGAAGGTATTTCCTGTTCCGTTTCCATCCCAAGATGCCAGGCCTTGCGGGCCTGATCGATCTTGCGAACTCCATCTTCCGCGGCATCCGTGGCGTGGAAGACGGCAAGCGCCGCACCACTGCGCACGGCGGCATCGACTTTCGACGCGCCGGTGACGAACTGGCCAGCCTTGCGCGCCAGGTTCATCATGCCCGCCAGCTGCGCCACCAGAAGCCGGTCGACGCGCTGCCCGAGATCCTCGGGCGCTGCCACCTCCGCCTTCAAGGCGCGGGCGAAAAGCCGTTTGGCAACCGCCTTGTCCACCAGCGCCCGGTCAAGCTTAACCCAGCAGCCTCGGCCCGGCAGTTGCCGCTTCAGATCCGCAACGACGGTGCCATCCGGGGCCGCCACGAAGCGGATCAACTCGTCCGGCGATCCGCTTTCGCGCGTCACTATGCACATGCGGCCGTTTTCGGCGTCGCTCGGCAGATCGTGCTCTTCCGGCAGACCCTCGGAGCTTACGGCGGTCATCACGCGTCCTGCTCGGCTCCGGCCTCGCCGTCGGCTTCATCCGCGACTTCTTCCGTCGCGAGTTCGGCTTCGGTGATCCAGCCGACAAGCAGGCGAGCCTGCACGACCATCTGCTCGGCTTCGACGCGCGAAACCTCGAACTTCGAGAACAGACCCTCGAACTTCTTCGTTTCGCCGTTCTTGCGCTCGCTCCAGCCGACGAGATCGTCGGCGGCGCAGCCCGCAAAATCTTCGATCGTCTTGATGCCGTCCTCGCCAAGCGCGACCATCATCTGTGCGGTTATGCCGTTGATCTGGCGCAGTTCGTCGGAAACACCGAGCGCCTTGCGCTTCTCGTCCATTTCGGCCTCGAGCTTGTCGAGGAATTCGCGGGCGCGGGTCTGGATTTCCTGCGCCGTCTCCTCGTCGAAGCCGTCGATCGAGGCAATTTCGTCGAGGTCGACAAAGGCGAGTTCGTCGACAGCCGCAAAACCTTCGGAGGCAAGCACCTGGCCGACCATTTCGTCGACGTCGAGCGCGTCCATGAAGAGGTTGGTGCGCTCGTTGAATTCCTTCTGGCGGCGCTCCGATTCCTCGGCTTCCGTCATGATGTCGATGTCCCAGCCGGTGAGCTGCGAAGCCAGACGCACGTTCTGGCCGCGACGGCCGATGGCGAGCGACAGCTGCTCGTCGGGAACGACCACTTCGATGCGCTCGGCATCCTCGTCGAGGACGACCTTGCTGACTTCAGCCGGCTGCAGCGCGTTGACGACGAAGGTCGCCGGCTCCTGCGACCAGGGAATGATGTCGATCTTTTCGCCCTGCAGCTCGCCGACGACGGCCTGGACGCGCGAACCGCGCATACCGACGCAGGCGCCGACCGGATCGATCGAGCTGTCGTTCGAGATGACGGCGATCTTGGCGCGCGAACCCGGATCACGGGCGACCGACTTCACCTGGATGATGCCATCGTAGATTTCCGGCACTTCCATGGTGAAGAGCTTGACCATGAACTGCGGATGCGTGCGAGACAGGAAGATCTGCGGGCCGCGCTGCTCGCGGCGCACGTCGTAGACAAACGAACGCACACGGTCGCCGTAGCGGAAGTTTTCGCGAGGGATCATCTCGTCGCGGCGGATAATGCCTTCGCCACGACCGAGGTCGACGATGACGTTACCGTATTCGACGCGCTTGACTGTGCCGTTGACGATTTCGCCGACGCGGTCCTTGAACTCGTCATACTGGCGATCGCGCTCGGCTTCACGAACCTTCTGGACGATGACCTGCTTGGCCGACTGGGCGGCGATGCGGCCGAAATCCATCGGCGGCAGCGGATCGGCGATGAAGTCGCCAAGGGCTGCGTCGGGGTTGCGGTCGCGGGCAAGCTCCAGCGGGATCTGCGTGGAATAGTCTTCGGCTTTCTCGACCACTTCGAGCAGGCGCTGCAGGCGGATTTCCCCGGTCTTCGGGTTGATGTCGGCGCGGATGTTGGATTCCGTGCCATAGCGCGAGCGCGCCGCCTTCTGGATCGCGTCGGCCATTGCGGCAAGCACGATTTCGCGGTCGATGACCTTTTCGCGCGCCACTGCATCTGCGATCTGCAGAAGTTCAAGCCGGTTCGCACTGACTGCCATTGTCTCTCGTCTCCGTCTTCCTGCCCGGGTTCCCGTATCGTCGGGCGCTTAAATTGGTCTTATTCGTCGTCTTCGACGGCGTCGTTCTGGTTTGCCGCCTGAGCCTTCGCAAGCTTGTCGGCTCTTAGCGCATCGCGCACCAGATCGTCCGTCAGGATCAGCTTGGCGTCAGCGAGCGCGCTGAACGGAATGGCCACCCGCGGCTCCTCGCCGTATGCGACCTGATCGCGCTCCAGGGTAAAACCGTCCGCGCCGACCTCGGCGATCTTGCCGCGAAACCGCTTGCGGTTGTCCACGAGGATCGAGGTTTCGCACTTGATCAGGTGCCCTACCCAGCGCTGAAAGTCCGACTTGCGGACCATGGGGCGATCGATGCCGGGCGAAGACACTTCAAGATGATACGCCTTATCGACGGGATCTTCCACATCGAGAACGGGCGAAATCGCCATCGATACCTCTTCGCAATCCTGCACGGTCATGGTGCCGTTGTTGCGTTCGGCCATGATCTGCAGCGTTGCGCCGTTCTGGTTGAGGAGGCGCACGCGCACCAAGCGGAAGCCGATGTCGACGAGCACCGGCTCGATGATCGCGGCAAGGCGCTGGTCGAGACCGGTCTCGACGATCAGCCGCGGCTCGTTTGCATTGTCCTCAGTAGTCTGGTCCGGCAAGCGTTCACTCCTTGCATCCGTCCATGCAATGGGTAATCGAGCTAATAAAAAAGAGCGGGTCCTTGCGGCCCACTCTTCATCGCTCGATCAAGAATTTGAGCGCTATATACGCCGCCTAACCGCAAATAGCAAGCTTTGCGCGACAAGGCCTCTGAAGTTTCCGCAGGGGCGCTTGCCCGCATGCGTCAGAATATTCACCCATATGGTTGACTAATGGCGCGAGACGATATATTCAACCATTAGGGTGAATAAATGGAAGACGACATTCTGTCACACATTCTGAAGGCTGCCGGCGACACGACCCGCCGGCAGATCCTCACGCTCCTCGTCCAGGAGGGGCCGCTGAGGGTGACGGCGCTCGCCGCCCATTTCGACATGTCCCTGAACTCCGTCTCCAAGCACATCAAGGTGCTGGAGGAAGCCGGGCTTGTCACTCGCCGGACTTTGGGCCGCGAACACTTCATCGCGGCGGAGCTCGACCCGTTGAAACACACGGAACAATGGTTCGCGCAACTGAAGTCGATATGGGAACTGCGCCTTTCGGCGCTCGATCAACTGCTCTCGTCAAAGGAAAATGGCCATGAGTGAACTGGAACTGACTGTAAGCCGCACGATTGCCGCTTCACGCGAAAAGGTCTTCAACGCCTGGCTCTCGCCCGAGATGCTTGGACAATTCATGCGCGGCCGCAAGGACTTCCATGTGGCGCGGGCCGAAACCGACCCGGTCAAGGGCGGCCGCTTCTCCATCGTCATGGCGACAGCCGAAAAGGAGATACCCCATGCCGGCACCTATCTGGTGGTCGATCCCTATTCGCGCCTTTCGTTCACGTGGGAATCTCCCTACTCGCTCGACGACAGCGTGGTGACAATCGATCTCGCCGAGATCGACAGCCATACGACGGAAATCACGTTGAAGCAGGTGAAGTTCGTGGACGAGAGCGCCCGCGAAGGCCATCGTGAAGGCTGGACCGCGATCCTGGAAGAGCTCTCGAAGGTTTTCAGCTGAGCCTTTTTGGCCCGGCCGAGCTTAGATCTTGCCGAGCAGCGTCTCGTCGGGATAGCAGGTCGGCTTCATGCCGGCCTTCTCCTGCCACTGGCCGATGGAGCGCCGGGTCTTGTAGCCCGGCAACCCATCGGTGCCGCCGACGTCGTAACCCTTTGCCTGCAGCGCCTTCTGCATGCCGGCGACATCCGAGCGCAGCATTTTGCCGACATCGCCCCATGCGCCCTGGAACGCACCGGAACCATAGGCGATGCGGTCGGCGAGATTGCCGATGAAGAGAGCGTAGAGGTCGGAGTTGTTGTACTCCTTGATCACGTAGAAATTCGGCGTGACGATGAATTCCGGCCCGTCGCGGCCGGCAGGCACCAGCATCATGCCCGCCGCCTTGATCTCGTCGGCCGGGAAAGCCTTGCCGCCGATGCGCGCGATCCCGACCCCCGCCCAGCGGGCGATCGGTTTTGCGAGATCCGGACCCTCCTGGGCACAGGAAACGTCGATGGGGATGGTCACCTCATAGCCCCAGCCCCGGCCGCGCTGCCAGCCTTTCTGAACCAGGAAGTTGGCGATCGAGGCGAGCGTATCGGGAACCGACCTCCAGATATCGCGGCGGCCGTCGCCATCGAAATCGACCGCATACTTGAAATAGCTCGTCGGCATGAACTGCGGCTGGCCGAGCGCGCCCGCCGCCGAACTCCGGAACGCATCCGGGGTGATATCGCCATGCTGAAGGATCTGAAGCGCGGCGATGAGTTCGGTGAGGAACATGTCCTTGCGCGTCGACATGAAGGCCTTGGTCGCCAGCACCTCGATCGCCGGGTTCGGCATCTTTGCCGCGCCGAAGCCGGTTTCGCGGCCCCATATGGCAAGCAGGATCGAGCCCGGAACGCCATAAGTCTTCTCAACCCGCTTCAAGACCGGCGCATACTGCGCGGTAAGGCCCCGGCCGGTGTCGGCGAGCCTCTGCAACCGCGCCTCGGCGAAATAGGGCGCCGGCGAAGAAAACTCCGCTTGCGTCTGCTTCTGCGCTTTCGGCGGCGGAAAGCCTGGCGGCGCAAGGTCGGTCAAATCCCAGTCAAGGCTGACGCCGGCGAATGCCGCCTGGAGCGTGTCTTGCGAAATGCCGTTCTTTTTCGCCTGCGGCCAGAGATCGCCCTTCACCCAGTTCTGAAACTGCGCCTCGATGTCGGCCCTGGAGGGTGCAGCGAGAGCCGGGAACGGCAGTATCGCGGTCGTGACGGCAAGGATGACGACGGCAGCGAGCCCGCGACGCGCGCGCCTGACCGTGAGCTTTGCCGACATCTCCGCGAGGCGGGGAAAGTTTAGAAGCACGCAACGGCCTGCCCCCGATAGCCACCGGAAAAGCCTCGAGAGGCGGGAAGCGAAAGCCTTCCTCCGATCTTCCCCTTTAAGGGGAATATGCCCGGCAGCGCCGAGGGTGGTCTTTCTCCGCATGCTCATTGGCCGCTCCTCAAATGACCGTACGTGCCCTCAGCGCCGCCGAAAGGGTACCCTCGTCGAGATAGTCGAGTTCGCCGCCCACCGGCACGCCGTGGGCAAGCCGCGTGATCCTCACGTTGAGGCCGGCGAGCCGGTCGGTGATATAGTGCGCCGTCGTCTGACCCTCGACGGTAGCGTTGACCGCGATGATGATCTCGCGGATCCCCCCTTCCGCGACGCGTGAAATCAGCCCGTGAATGTTGAGATCATCAGGGCCGATGCCGTCGAGCGGCGAGAGCGTGCCGCCGAGCACGTGATAGGCGGCGTTAAGCGCTCCCGCGCGCTCCAGCGCCCAGAGGTCGGCGACGTCCTCGACGACGATGATCAGCGACTGGTCGCGGCGCTCGTCGGTGCAGACGGTGCAAGGGTCGACGGTATCGACGTTGCCGCAGCGCGAGCAGATCTTCACCTTGTCATAGGCCTCGCCCATCGCCTGCGACAGCGGTCCGAGCAGCTGATCCTTCTTCTTGATCAGATGAAGGGCGGCCCGACGCGCCGAGCGCGGACCAAGGCCCGGCACTTTCGCCAGAAGCTGGATGAGTTTTTCGATTTCGGGGCCGGTGACTCGCTTTGCCATAGGCGGCTTTTAGCCCATATGCCGAAAAAACGGAATCTCCGAAAGGGTCGTTCACCGCATGAAAATGCTGGCGATCCCGAAACGCGGCGGCCAAGCGCTGGAAGACCGGCATCGACCAGCATCCGATCACCGGTCGCCGTCGATGCGGAAATGCGCGTCGGGCATGCCGGCTCAGCTGTCGCTCAATGCAGGTATTTACCTGCGCTTGACATGCAGGTGTTTACCTGCATAATGCCTTCACATACGAGTGAACCCGATGCACGATGACAATGTTTTCAAAGCGCTGGCCGATCCCACACGCAGGAAGCTGCTTGACCTTCTTTGCGAAAGGAACGGGCAGACGCTCGGACAACTGTGCGAAAACCTGGACATGGCCCGGCAATCCGCCACCCAGCACCTCGGCATATTGGAGGAGGCCAATCTGGTCAGCACGGTCAGGCGCGGCCGGGAAAAGCTGCACTTCATCAACCCGGTGCCGCTCCACGAGGTCTACGAACGGTGGGTGCGGAAATTCGAAAGTCAGCGGCTCAGCCTGCTGCACGATCTGAAGAAGGAACTCGAAGGAGAATGACGATGACCAAGGAGAAGACCAGCTTCATCTACGTGACCTATATTGTCTCGACGCCGGAAAAGGTGTTCGAGGCCATCACGAAACCGGACATCGCCCGGCGCTACTGGGGCCACGAGAACGTCTCCGACTGGAAGCCCGGATCGGGATGGGAACATATACGCGCCAACGACGAGCGCACCCTTCAACTTGTCGGCAAGGTCGTTGAGGTATCGCCCCCGACCCGCCTGGTCATCACCTGGGCAAATGCCTCGCAGGCCGCCGACCCCGAAAGCTACAGCAGGGTGGCTTTCGATATCGAGGAATACGAGGAAATGGTCAGGCTGACCGTCACCCATGACGAGCTCGAAGCCGACAGTGGAATGGCGAACGGCATCAAGAAGGGTTGGCCGGTGGTTCTCTCCAGCCTGAAATCCTTCCTGGAAACCGGCCGTGGGCTGGACGTCTTCGCCAAGCCAAAGGCGGCCTGATCCAGCGCGGCGTCAGATCCGGAACATCCCGAGGAAAAACAATATGGCTAGGTACTTTACCGGCGGATGTGCCTGCGGCGCGATCCGTTACGAAACGAGCAATGAGCCCATCTTCGAGAACCACTGCCAATGCACGGATTGTCAGAAACGAAGCGGCACAGGGCACGGGTCTTATCTGACCTTCCCGCAGCGAGCCGAGGTGAGAATTACCGGCGAAGCGTCACGGTGGAGCGTGGCCGGGGACAGCGGGAATGAAAAGACCCATGCCTTCTGCCCAACATGCGGAACACCGGTCTACCTGACGTTCGCCGCCATGCCGGACTTGATAGCGGTCCACGCGACCAGCCTCGACGACCCCGGCCAATTCAACCCGCAGGTGCTCACATACGGCATCGGCGGCCATGCCTGGGACACGATCGATCCCTCGTTGCAGAGATTCGAACGGATGCCGCCCGGCTGAATTCCGCTTGTTGCACGTGAAACACCGAAGATGCCGGTGGCCGAAGCTGCGGACGAACAGCTGAGCGCAAAAAACCGGTCGACACCCCCGTGACGGCCGGAGATCCCCGCCTATATGCGTGTTGAGCATTCCTGTAGAGAGGGGAGATCCGCATGTCCTTCCTGAAATATCTGACCGCCGCGGCACTTGCCGTTGCGGCGACCGGTGTCGCTCCGGCCGAGGCCCAACAAAGTCGCGTACAGGCGGGTTCGCTTTCCTGTGACATATCCGCGGGCATCAGCGTCATCGTCGGGTCGAACCGCGAGATCAGCTGCCTGTTCTTCCCCTCGACGCCAACAGGCGTGGAACACTATAGCGGCACCATCACCAAGCTCGGGATCGATCTCGGCGTGATCCGCCGCGGTTCGCTGGTCTGGCTCGTCTACGCACCGACGGTGCTGCAAAACGGCGCCCTGCAGGGGGCCTATAGCGGCATTGCCGCCAATGCCACGCTCGGGCTCGGCCTCGGCGCTAATATCCTGATCGGCGGTTTCGACGGCTCGATCGCGCTGCAGCCGCTGTCGGTCGAAGGCACTTCCGGCCTCAACATCGCGGCCGGCGTTGCCACGATGCGGCTGCGCTATGCGCCTGTCGTCATGACGCCCGCCAAGCCCGCCGCGCACCAGACGAAGCATAAGGCCAAGACGCACTGAAAACCCATCGGCTTAGAGCAGATCAGCCTTCTTTGAATCGCGGATCCGCTCTATCTTTTTGTTTTCACGCAGTTCCGGACGGAAACCCGTTTCACACTTTTCGTGGAGTTGCTCTAACTCGGCCATTCCTCTGACAGCCAATCACGGGCGGCATGGATGACGCGCAGGATCGCGACGACCTCTCTGCCGCCCTGGATCACCAGCGAATAGGCTATGATATAGGGCAGGCGAGGAACCGGCTTTTCGTAGGTGGCGGCAACGCGGCCTGGTCTTCCAGTCGCGAATTCGCCAAGCTTCGTGCCTGCCAATTCGATCGCGTCTGCAACCTTTTCGGCCGCAAGGACGTCGAGTTCGGCTATGTATCGAAGAATGTCGAAATAATCCCGGCGAGCGTCTTGCGACCAGAGAACCGGCCTCATCCACGCGCGGCTTTCTGACGCTTGGCGTCTTCGATGATCTCGCGGGCTTCGGCCATCACCTGATCGTGGGGCACAACGCGTCCCGCCTCGACATCAGCAATGCCGCGCTTGATCCCCGCGATGATCTCAAGCTCGCGATCGGCGTATGCCGCAAGTGCCTCGGCCGCGATGAAGGATTTGCTGCGCCGTGTATCGGCGGCGATCCGATCGAGCTTCTCCTTGGTTTCGGGAGAAACCCGAATAGTCATGGTGGTACTCGCCGCCATGGTTAGTCCTTCTGTGTTGACCTGTGTACAGATTAGCACAGTCGCCTCCGCGGCCCAAGTGCGGTGGAGCAATGGCGAGCGGAGACCTCAAAGGCGACCGGCTGCGCCTTGTTGCGCTGCCGGTCCTGGATTGCTTTTAGAACGGCATCTTAAAGCCGGGCGGGATCGGCAGGCCGGCGGTCAGCTGCTTGGTTTTTTCGGCGGCAAGCGCCTCGGCCTTGTCCTTGGCGTCCTTATGCGCGGCAACGATCAGGTCTTCGAGGATTTCGACATCGTCTTCCTTGAAGAGCGACGGGTCGATCTTCAGCGCCAGCATCTCGCCCTTGCCGTTGAGGGTCGCGGTGATCAGGCCGCCGCCGGACTTGCCTTCGGCGCGAAGCTCGGCGATTTCCGCCTGCATCTGCTCCATCTTGGCCTGCATTTCCTTGACCTTGCCCATCATGCCCATGATGTCGCGCATCGTCGCTGGTCCTTCCCTTTTGCTTACGTTCTAGAGGTTTCCATGCAATTGCGGACGCAGAACCCGTCCACGCCATTCCTGGAACTGCTTTAAAATTCCATGTCGTCGCCGGGCAGGATGTCGCCCTCGTCGGATTCGATGGAGGTCGGCGCCACGGTGCGTTCCTCTTCCTCCGGCTCTGGCGCGCGCACGCGCACGTCGATGATCTTGGCGCCTGGAAACTGCGCGAGGATCGCCGCCACATCCGGGTCCTGGCGCGCGTCGATGACGCGCTGCTCCCGCGCCTGCTTTTCGGCTTCAGTCTCGGTCGGCGCCCCGGCCTCGCGGCTGAAACTGACAATCCAGTGGATGCCCGTCCATTCCTTGAGCTTGACCGCCAGCTCGTTGAGCAGAGTCGGCGGCGCGCCTTCGGCGAGATTGGTGTCGAGGCGGCCCGGCTCCAGCCGTACAGGCCTGATGAATGTGCGTACCAGCGCCTTCAGTTTCACATCACGCTTTTGGGCGCAGAGATCGACGATGTCGGCGACGGAATTGACGGGAACGGAAGGCTTTGGCGCCTCCACTTGCTTCTCAACGACGCGGCCGACCTGTTGCGGCTCAACCTGCGGGCTCGGCACGGCGCGCAACATGGTTGCCGCGCCACCTCCTCCGCCCGGTCTAGTCGGGGCCGTTTCAAGCGCGCGCGCAGATGTCGGAGCATAAGCGCCCTGCGACGAGCCGTTGACGCCACCTGACGGTCCAGCGGAAGGCCGCGAGCCATTGTCGGCGGAAAATTCCGCAAGCCGCCGCGCCGCATCCTCGGGCGCCGGCAGATGTGCCGCATGCGCCAGCCGAATCAGCACCATTTCGGCGGCACCGGCCGTGCGGGCAGCGCTTTCCGTCTCGGGAATGCCCTTCAGCAACATCTGCCAGATGCGCGAGAGCGTGGTGACGGCGACGCTCTTTGCGAACTCGCCACCCTCTACGCGTTCCGCTTCGCTCAGCGACGGATCGTTGGCGGCGTCGGGCACATACTTCAGCCGCGTCACCAGATGCGTGAAATCGGCGAGATCGGTGAGCACCACCACGGGGTTTGCACCGGCCTCGTACTGGCGCGAGAACTCGGAAAGCGCCTCGGCGACGTCGCCTTTGATCACATGCCGGAAAAGATCGACGATACGGGCGCGATCCGCGAGGCCCAGCATCGAACGCACGGCGTCCGCCTCGACGATCCCGCCACCGTGCGCGATCGCCTGGTCGAGCAGCGACAGGCCGTCGCGCGCGGAACCTTCGGCGGCGCGCGCAATCATGGCAAGCGCCTCCGGATCGACGTAGATGCCTTCCTTGGCCGCGATCGTCGAAAACAGACCGACGAGATCGGACGCGCTGATGCGGCGCAGATCGAAGCGCTGACAGCGCGAAAGCACCGTGATCGGCACTTTGCGGATTTCGGTGGTGGCGAAAATGAACTTCACATGCTCCGGCGGCTCTTCGAGCGTCTTCAACAGGCCGTTGAAGGCCGCGGTCGACAGCATGTGGACTTCATCGATGATGTAGACCTTGTAGCGCGCCGACACCGGCCGGTAGCGCACCTGCTCGATGATCTCTCTGATATCGTCGATGCCCGTATGGGAGGCGGCGTCCATCTCGATCACGTCGACATGGCGGCCCTCCATGATCGCCTGGCAATGCTCGCCGGGAATCCTGAGGTCGATCGTCGGTTTGTCGATCTCGGTGGTCTTGTAGTTGAGGGCGCGGGCAAGGATGCGGGCCGTCGTCGTCTTGCCGACGCCACGCACACCAGTCAGCATGTAGGCCTGGGCGATACGACCGGTCTCGAACGCGTTGGTGAGCGTTCGCACCATCGGCTCCTGGCCGACCATGAGGTCCGTGAAATCCTTGGGGCGGTATTTGCGGGCGAGCACCCGGTAACCCGTGCCTGTCGAGGCGGCATCTGGTGCTGGTCGCTCGCTGTCGCTCATCGCACTCGCTGTCGCCCGGTAAGCCCGGGCCTTGTTCTCGACATAAGGGTGGGAGGCTGGCACGATGACCCGTGCCGGGCTCGTTGGGGCTGCTTCCTTCCGGACCTGACCCGGTTGGCGAGTGGCTCGTCCACCACCAACCTCCCGGACGCACATATCGGCAATATCCGCATCAAATGCAAGCCAAGCAGGCAAAAAACTGCTAAACATCATGAAAACACTGGAGGATTACCCGTTGCAGGATTTCATGCTCGACGCGCGCCTCGCCAATGACAGCGTCTCCGTCGCCATTATCGGCCTCTGCGACTTGAGGCTGATGAAGGACCGGCGCTGGCCCTGGCTGCTGCTGGTGCCCCGGCGGGCGGGCGTTTCGGAGGTGTTCGATCTGACGCCGCTCGATCAGGCGCTTCTAACCTTCGAGACGAATACTGTGGCGGCGGCGCTGAAGTCGACGACGGGGGCTGTAAAAATCAATGTCGGCGCTCTTGGCAATATCGTCCGCCAGCTTCATGTTCATGTCGTTGCGCGGTTCGAAGGCGATCCCAACTGGCCGGGCCCCGTCTGGGGGCACGGCAAGCCGGAGGTCTATTCGGACGAGGATCTGAACACATTCGCAGCTAAGGTGCGGGAAGCTCTTTCACTATGACCTATTCCATGTTTTCGTCGGACGCGCCGCATCCCGAAGCCAGCAGCCTGACCGCCTTTTCCGCAAACCAGCTCGACCGCCAGGCGGAACACCGCGACGAGGAAGCCGTCGAAAAGGCACTGAACACGGAAGGCACGCATATCCTCGCGTTCACCGAAGAGCGCCTGGTGCTGAAGCATGACGGCCAGGTTCTAGACCCGCTGTTTGCGCGCTACGAGCTGAAGGACCTCGATCCCGACTGGGACGAAGCGGTGCTGCTCGGCTATCGTCCGAACGGCGAACCGCGGCTGGCCGTGCCGGTGCGCATCGCCGCCGACGATCTCGCCAGCCACTACAAGCCCGCCGATATGCGCTCACTGTGGCGCGAGCTGCTGCTCGAGGGGGAAATTCTCGGCGAGGCCGCGCAAGGGGCGGCCCTCGTCCGCTGGAACCGCGACAATCGCTTTTGCGGCCGCTGCGGCGCGAAGATGGAGAGCCGGATCGGCGGTTACAAGCGCGTCTGCGCGGCCTGCGAGCACACGATCTTCCCGCGCACGGACCCGGTCGTCATCATGCTTGCCATCGACGAGGAGCGCGATCTGTGCCTGCTCGGCCGCAGCCATCACTTCGCGCCGGGCATGTATTCGTGCCTGGCCGGCTTCGTCGAACCGGGCGAGACGATGGAGAACGCGGTGCGCCGCGAGACGCTCGAAGAATCGGGCATCCGGCTCGGCCGCATTCGCTACCACGCCTCGCAGCCCTGGCCGATGCCGCATTCGCTGATGATCGGCTGCTACGGTGAGGCGAAATCATCCGAGATCCACCTCGACGCCGCGGAACTGGACGATTGCCGCTGGTTCAGCCGCGAGGAAACCCTCGCCATGCTGGAGCGCACCGCCGCCTCCGGCAACACGACACCCCCGCTCGGCGCGATCGCCCACCGCCTGATGCGCGACTGGGTCGACTGGAAACGGTAATAGCATGGCCCGTTCGGAACGGCTGCTGACACTGCTGCAGACGCTCCGGCGCTATCGCCGTCCGGTCCGCGGCGCAGCGCTGGCGGCCGAAACGGGCGTGAGCCTCAGGACGCTCTATCGAGACATCGCAAGCCTGCAATCGCAAGGGGCAATGATCGAGGGCGAAGCCGGCGTCGGCTATGTGCTGAAGCCCGGTTTCATGCTGCCGCCGATGATGTTCTCGCAGGACGAGATCGAGGCGCTGGTACTGGGCTCGCGATGGGTCGCGCGCGCGGCAGAACCGCGGCTTGCGGGCGCAGGCACCGACGCCATCGCCAAGATCGCGGCGGTGCTTCCCGACGACATGCGCGAGGCGATCGACCAGGCGACGCTTTTCGTCGGCCCGCGCCGCAGCGGCGAGGACAAGGCCGACCTTGCGGCAATCCGAAAGACCATCCGCTCCGAGCGCATCCTTGAGATCAACTACAGCGACGAGCGTGGCGCGGTGTCCACCCGCCGCGTCTGGCCGTTTGCGCTGAGCTATCTGGAACAGGTGCGCGTCATGGTCGCCTGGTGCGAATTGAGACAGGATTTCCGCCACTTCCGCACCGACCGCATCATCGACATGGCGCCGCTGGACGTGCGCTATCCAAGGCGTCGCGCCGCTCTCATCAAGGAGTGGCGCGAGCAACAGGGTTTTCCCGCCGAGCCCTGACGCTGCTGACATAAACTGTCAGCAGGCGCCGCTATGATGGGTACATCCAAACACGAGGAGTACCGGTCATGACGAATTCAAATCTCGTACTTTTTCGCATCGAGGATCGCATCCTAGCCGAGGCTGCCGCGAGCGAGCCGTCGACGATCTCGCGTCTGCTGCAACTCGCCTGGAACGCATTGCATGCCCGCGACGCGATACCGCCGCTGGCGCTCGACACCATGCCGGACTACCTGAAACGCGACATCGGCTTTCTCGACGGGCGCGGCCCGCGCCAGGGAAGCTGATGGAGCAATTCCAGGCTTCGTCGGCAGTTGCGTAAAACCGCTCCAGGTCGGCGCCGATGCGGCGCTGACCTCCCATCACGGCCGCTGCGCCACCCTTCAGGGGTGGCCCAGCCGGCCCCTCCCTCATCACATCCGACACAGCGGAACCGCGCTCGAAGCGTGCTTTCGTCAACAATGGAGAGCCTGCATGGCCAGCCCCAATCTCATCGTTCTCTACGTCAAGGATCCGGCTGAGAGTGTCACTTTCTATCGCGACCTCCTCGGCCGCGAACCCGCCGTTGTGTCCCCCAATTTCGCGGCGTTCCCCCTCGAAGGCGGTTTCACGCTCGGGCTTTGGCGTCAAAGCGCCGTCGAGCCGCGACCGTCACCCACGGGAAGCCGCGCCGAGGTTGCCTTCATGGTAGAGGGCGACGGCGCGGTCGCAAGGCACTACGAGGAATGGCGCGGTCGCGGCCTGCCGATCGCGCAGGACCTGACGGATCTTGATTTCGGCCCGACCTTTGTCGTGCTCGATCCCGACGGACATCGGCTCAGGGTTTGCGAAACGGATAAATAACAGGCATCGGCCCTGCTGTCGGAGATCTAAAGAAGCCCCCGCATCGGATGTCCCTTGTAGACACCGAGAATGCGAACCTTTTCCGAGAAGAAGCGGAGCTCGTCCAGCGCGTGGCGAACGGGTTCGTCGTTCGGATGACCTTCGATGTCGGCGTAGAACTGAGTGGCGACGAATTTGCCGCCCAGTTGGTAGCTTTCGAGCTTGGTCATGTTGATGCCGTTCGTCGCAAAGCCGCCCATCGCCTTGTAGAGGGCGGCCGGAATATTGCGGACGTTGAAGATGAAGGTGGTGACGATCTTCTCTTCCGGCGTCTTGCGTTCGGCCCATTTTTCGTCGCGCGACAGGATGACGAAGCGCGTCATGTTGTCTTCGGTGTCCTCGACGTTCTCGGCGATGATGTCGAGGCCGTAGAGATCGGCCGCGAGCCGCGGCGCAAGCGCCGCCATCGTGCGGTCGCCGGTCTGCTGGACAAGCTTGGCGGCACCTGCGGTATCGCCGGCAATCACCGCCTTCCAGCCGTTGGCGCGCACGATCTTGCGGCACTGGCCGAGCGCGTGGATATGGCTGTGAACGGTGCGGATCTCTTCCTTCGTCACGCCCGGCAGCACCATCAGCTGGAAGCGGATCGGCATGAAATACTCACCGACGATGTGCAGGCGCGATTCCGGCAGCAGGTGATGGATGTCGGCGACGCGGCCGGCGATCGTGTTCTCGATCGGGATCATCGCGAGATCGGACTCACCGGTATCGAGCGCGACGAAGGCGTCCTCGAAGGTCTGGCAGGGCATCGGTTCCATGGTCGGGAACATGTCGCGGCAGGCCATGTCGGAATTGGCGCCGTAGTCGCCCTGGAAGGCAATCTTGTTGGTCCGGTTCGTCATTTTGGAAAATCCGTCAGAGTGGGGCGCGGCCGAGCAGGCGGCGGGCCTTTTCAAGGTCGGCCGGAGTATCGACACCGAGCGGAACGGTGTCAACGATCTCGACGTCGATGCGCATGCCGGCCTCGAGCGCCCGCAACTGCTCCAGCGATTCGCGCTTTTCGAGACTGGACGGACCAAGGCCTACGAATTTTTCGAGGGCCGCGCGGCGATAGGCATAAAGCCCGATGTGGTGGTAGAGCGGACCCTTGCCGTGCGGCGCGGTGGCGCGGGTGAAATAGAGCGCCCTCAGCCGGCTGTCGGAAATTGGCGAGCCGATCACCTTGACGACGTTCGGGTTGGTCTTTTCCTCTTCGTCCGCGATCTCGACGGTCAGCGTCGCGATGTCGACTTGGGGATCGGTAAGCGGCCTGAGCGCGGCGCGAATCGTTTCCGGATCGATGGTCGGCAGGTCGCCCTGCACGTTGACGACGATTTCGGCGCGGCCTTCGGGATCGACGCTCTGCAGCGCTTCAAAGATCCGGTCGGAACCGGATTGATGGTCCGGGCGGGTCATGACGACCTCGAAGCCGGCCTTCGAAACCGCCGCGAAGGTATCGTCATGGTCGACGGCGACGACGATTCGCCCGATCGCCGCCTCGCGCGCCCTCATGGCCACCTGGACGATCATCGGCAGGCCGGCAATATCGGCCAGCGGCTTGCCTGGCAGGCGCGTGGACGCCATGCGCGCGGGAATCAGCACGAGCGTCCTGTCTAAATTCTGATCCGTCATAGTTCGACCTTCAAATTCGCTCGGAAAAGTGTCAATAAGTCTCACGTTCGAGACCGTTTAGAGAGTTGCAAGAAATCGGCAAAAGACATAGGTTTCCGCCGATTTCAAGATGGCCCGGCAGGCTTGCCGGTGGCGAGGGGAGCATACGAATGAATTCATCCTACGTGAACATGGGTGTTGGCGCACTTCTGGCGACGCTGTTCGTCCTCAAGTCCGCCTCGCTCGTGTCAGGCGGCATCTTCCTCAGCGAAGCGCCGGAGAAGCCGGGCTTTACCATCGCCGGAGCCGAGACCGCATCGGCGGAAGGTGGCGGCGGCGCCGAGGCGGCAGCGCCCGAAACACCGATCGCGCAGCTGATGCAGAAGGCCGACGCCAAGGCCGGCGAGACGATCTTCAAGAAGTGTCAGGCCTGTCATGACGGCACCAGCGGCGGACCGAACAAGGTCGGTCCGAACCTCTTTGGTGTCCTCGGCCGCAAGATCGCTTCGCACGAAGGCTTCGCCTATTCGGCCGCCATCAAGGACTTCTCCAAGGGCGGTAGCGTGACCTGGGATTACGACCACCTGAGCAACTTCCTGAAGGCTCCGAAGAAGGACATCCCGGGAACCGCCATGGGCTTCGCGGGCCTTCCGAAGGACGCAGACCGCGCCAACGTCATCGCCTTCCTGCGCACGCTTTCCGACAGCCCTCTCCCGTTGCCGGATCCAAACGCGCCGCCGGCGACGAACTGATCGTCCAACACATGATTGCTTGCGAACCCGGCTCCGGCCGGGTTTTCTTTTTCCCCAAGACGGTCCGGGCACAAAAAAAGCGGGCAGAGCCCGCTTTCGGCCCGGTCCCACCGAGCATCCGATTCGCAAGGCTGCCAGTTCATCCGTGGTCAGCGTCACGCAATCGGTGAGGCCGTTCGGCCTCGTCGCCTGCCATCGCGTCTTCATGACGTCAGGCCTAGCGTGAGAGGGTTCTACCCCGGGAGAATGACGTGCGCATGACAGCGTTGACGCCTCTTGGCACCCCCAATTATCGATTCCTCTTCCAAACCGCGGAAAAACCGCTAATACCGGATACCGGCTATCACCTGTTCCGGGATCCTCCTCTATATGGCACGTTTCGATGTACTGACCGTCGGCAATGCGATCGTCGACATTATCGCCCGCTGTGACGATCAATTCCTGATCGACAACAGTATCACCAAGGCGGCGATGAACCTGATCGACGCCGAGCGCGCCGAGCATCTCTATTCGCGCATGGGCCCGGCGCTCGAAGCCTCCGGCGGCAGCGCCGGCAACACGGCGGCGGGCGCTGCGAGCTTCGGGGCGAAGGCCGCCTATTTCGGCAAGGTCGCCGAAGACCAGCTCGGCGAGATTTTCGCGCATGACATTCGCGCCCAGGGCGTCCACTACGAGACGAAGCCCAAGGGCACGTTCCCGCCGACCGCCCGCTCGATGATCTTCGTGACACCGGACGGCGAGCGCTCGATGAACACCTATCTCGGCGCCTGCGTCGAGCTTGGCCCCGAGGATATCGAAGCCGATGTCGTGGCCGATGCCAAGGTCACCTATTTCGAGGGCTACCTCTGGGATCCGCCGCGTGCCAAGGAGGCTATCCTCGAATGCGCCCGCATCGCCCATGCGCACGGCCGCGAAATGTCGATGACGCTATCGGACAGTTTCTGCGTCGGGCGCTATCGCGACGAGTTCCTAGACCTGATGCGCTCGGGCACCGTCGACATCGTCTTCGCCAACCGCGAGGAAGTGCTGGCGCTCTACGAGACCCGCGATTTCGAGGAAGCGCTGACGCGGATCGCCGCAGATTGCAAGATCGCAGCCGTCACCATGAGCGAGGACGGCGCCGTCATCCTGCGCGGCGGCGAGCGGCACTATGTCGGTGCGATCGAACTCGATGAACTTGTCGACACGACGGGTGCCGGCGATCTCTTCGCCGCCGGCTTCCTCTACGGCTATACGCAGGGTCGGACGCTGGAAGATTGCGGCAGGCTCGGATGCCTCGCCGCCGGGATCGTCATCCAGCAGATCGGGCCGCGGCCGATGAAGTCGCTCTCGGAGGCCGCGAGCGAGGCCGGCCTTACTTGAAGGCCTCGCCGGGATAGGCGCCCCAGATTTCAGACTGCGCCACCCAGCCCTCGGTGCCGTCCGCGACCGTGCGGCACCATTCGCCCGTGCATTCCTTGATCACCATGTTCACGCCCGGCTCGAGCTTGGCCATGACAGAGCTGGAGGGCTGCGGATCGCGACGCATGTTGACGTAGACCGCCTTGCCCTTACCCCTCATCCAGGGTGCGGCGACCGCCGCACGCTGGCCGGACAAGAGCGACTGGTTGACCCAGCCCTCCGTGCCGTCGGCATCGCGCACGCGGCGCCAGTTGTCGTATTCCTGGATGATCTCGACCGGCAGACCGGCCTTGGTGTAGAGCCACGATACGGCGTAGTCGGCGCTCGGTCCGATGCGCAGGTTCACGCGCTTCGACTTCAGTGTCACGAAGCGCGGAAGCGGCAGACCGCTCGGCCCCTTGGCCGCTTGGGCGGCTGCCGGCAACCCGTGGCCGGCCGCAAGCATCAGGCCGATCGCGAATACGACGCAGGACTTCATGAATTTGCTTCGCATGGAACGTCCGTTCGCTTAAGTTCAAATCTGTGGCAGGATCCAGGCCGGCCCGGCAAAAATCTTGGTATTTCAGAAAGATAGCCATGATCGCGGTCGGACCGCCGTTGGACGTCTCCGGTGAAAGTCGCCCGAGAGCCGACGCGAGTTTTGTTTGTCTTCGCTCGCGGGTCTGGTAGAACTGCCGGAAACGGGAAAATCATGCCCCGTCTTGGTTAATAACCCCTGAACAAGGCCTCTCGATCAGCCCATGACGACCAAGAAAAAACCCAACGTCTACATCACGCGCAAGCTGCCGGACGCGGTCGAGACGCGGATGCGCGAACTCTTCGATGCCACGCTGAATGTGGACGATCGGCCGCGCACGCAGCCGGAACTGGTGGCGGCGATGCAGACCGCTGAAGTGCTCGTGCCGACCGTCACCGACCGCATCGACGCCGCCCTCATCGAGCAGGCGGGGCCACAATTGAAGCTGATCGCGAGCTTTTCCAACGGCACCGATCACATCGACATCGAAGCGGCCGCACGCAAGGGCATCACCGTCACCAACACGCCGAACGTGCTCACCGAAGATACCGCCGACATGACCATGGCGCTCATCCTCGCCATCCCGCGTCGGCTCGCCGAAGGTGCGCGGGTGCTCACCGACCAGCCCGGCGAATGGGCCGGCTGGTCGCCGACATGGATGCTCGGCCGGCGCATCTGGGGCAAGCGCATCGGCATCGTCGGCATGGGGCGTATCGGCACCGCGGTCGCCCGCCGCGCCAAGGCGTTCGGCCTGTCGATCCACTACCACAATCGTAAGCGCGTTAGCGCCGCCACGGAAGACGAGCTGGAGGCGACCTACTGGGATAGCCTCGACCAGATGCTCGCCCGCGTCGATATCGTCTCGGTGAACTGCCCGTCGACGCCTGCGACCTACCACCTGATCTCGGCCCGCCGGCTCGCCCTGCTGCAGCCGACCGCCTACATCGTCAACACTGCGCGCGGCGACGTCATCGACGAAGCGGCGATGATCAAGGCGCTCCGTGAAGAGAAGATCGCGGGCGCCGGCCTCGACGTCTTCGAGAACGAGCCGGCGGTCAACCCGAAGCTGGTCAAGCTCGCCAACGATGGCAAGGTCGTGCTTCTGCCGCACATGAGCTCGGCGACCATCGAGGGCCGCATCGACATGGGCGACAAGGTGATCATCAACATCCGCACCTTCATCGACGGCCACCGTCCACCAAACCGGGTTCTGCCCGACCGGTGAGGCGATGGCGGCGGGCTTGCCCCGTCTTCACGCCTCCCGGCGCAACCGCGCTACGGATTTTCGCATTTCAATCTGCGTTATGCGGTCGTAGCCCGGATGGGCGCGTTCCGCGGTCTTTTCAAAGCCCCAGGCCGCAAACACGGCCTGATTGCCCGTCAGCTCCAGGCGCACGTCGAGCCGCAACTCCGGAAGGTTAAGGCCGCGCGCCGTTTCCTCCGCGACCGCCATCAGCCGCCGGCCGACGCCCCTTCCCTGCGCCGCCGGCGCGACCGCGAGCTTGCCGACATAAAGGCAGTTCGGCTCAGGCCTTAGGAACACGCAGCCGAGCAGCGTTTCGCCCTCCAGAACGTTTCCGTTTTCCGGACGGAAAACCGCGTCGCACCTTTCCTGGAATTGCTCCTCCAAGACGACATAGCCGATCTCCGCTTCGGCCTTTTCGGCCAGTGCTTCGGCCGTCAGCGTCAGCGCGGAAGAAGGCGGGTCGATCCGCCCGTTCATATAGGCGAAGGAGGTAAGGATCAGATCGAGCACCTCGTCCCACCGGGAAAAATCACGATCGATGCGGCGGATGATCACACGGTTTTCCCCTCTGACGGATGCCGTCTCCTGTATCGGACCGTGTCGAAGCGCGCAGCCTGGGCATCGTAGAGCAAGAGCCGTCCGACGAGCGGTTCGCCGATGCCGGTGACTAGCTTGATCGCCTCCATGGCCATCAGAGTGCCGATGACGCCGGTCAGCGCGCCGATGATGCCGGTTTGCGAGCAGACGGGAATGAGACCGGCCGGCGGCGGCGTGGGAAAAAGGTCGCGATAGCTCGGATTTTGCACGCCGTCCGGCCCGGTCTCGTAGGGTTTAAGCACGGTGAGCGAGCCGTCGAAGCGTCCGACCGCTCCCGTCACCAACGGCACCCGTGCGGACTCCGTCGCATCGGCTGCAGCATAGCGGGTGTCGAAATTGTCCGAACCGTCGATCACCATTTGGAAGCCGGACATTAGCCGCGGCGCAGTTGCCGGTTCGAAACGCTCCTCGAAGCGGATCGTGCGCACATGCGGGTTCAGCCGGGCAATCGCTTGCGCGGCACTCTCGGTTTTCATCTCGCCAACCGTTCCGGTGTCGTAGATCACCTGGCGCTGCAGGTTGGAGAGCGACACGCGATCGTCGTCGATCAGCCCCAGCGTTCCGACGCCGGCAGCGGCGAGATAGGAAAGCACTGGCGCACCTAGCCCGCCCGCGCCGATGACCAGAATGCGCGCGGCCTTCAGCTTCTGCTGCCCCGCGCCGCCGACTTCCGGCAACAGGATGTGGCGCTGATAGCGGGCGATTTCATCTTGATCAAGTGGTTCCATGGGAGCGATGCTAGCACCGTTTCGAATAGGGGGGAAAGCGCTACGGATCAGTCGACACGCCGCCGTGAGCGACAGTGAAGAACTGCGCGCGCGCGCCGAGCGCTGAAAACATCGACTGGTCCGTGCCGGTCATGAAGGCTTGGCCGCCGAGCGCATCGATCAGGTCGAAAAGAGCGGCGCGGCGGCCCTCGTCAAGATGGGCGGCGATCTCATCAAGAAGCAGCACCGGGGCGTGGCCGGTCAGATTGCCGACCAGGCGGGCATGGGCGAGCACCAGCCCGACCAGCAGCGCCTTCTGCTCGCCGGTGGAGCAGCGTTCCGCTTCCATGCCCTTGTCACGATGGCGTACCAGAAGGTCCGCCCGGTGCGGACCCTCGAGCGTGCGGCCGGCGGCAGCGTCGCGATAACGGCCTTCGCGCAGGAGCGCGACATAGTCGTCTTCGAGATCCACCGCCGGGCGGTCGAGCGTCCCGTCGAGAAATCCCGAGAGTTCGAGCGTCGCCGTCGGAAAGGGCGTGGCCTCGCGACTTTCATCGATCAGGCGCGCAAGCAACCCCAGCATCTCAGCCCTCGCCAGCGCCATGGCAATGCCCAGGCTCGCCATCTGCGCCTCGATGCCGGAAAGCCACGCGGGATCGAAACGCCCTTCGGCAAGCAGGCGGTTGCGGCTGCGCATGGCGCGTTCGAAATCGCTGGCGCGGCGCCCGTGCGCCGGATCGAGCGACAGCACCAGCCGGTCGAGAAAGCGGCGCCGGTCGGACGACCCGCCGGTGAAAAGCCCGTCCATGGCAGGCGTCAGCCAAAGCACCCGCAAGTGATCGGTGAGTTCATCGGCTGTCTTTGCCGCGGTACCGTTGATACGCAGCCGCCGCACGGCCGCTTCGTCGGCGGTCTCGACGCCGGTGCCGATTTCGACTTCCCCCGCCATGCCGTCGAGTTCGGCGAAGATCGCAAAGCCGCTCGCCGCCCCGACCCGCGTGACATCGCCATAGGGCGCACGCCTGAGACCCCGGCCCGGCGACAGGAGGGAGACCGCTTCCATGAGATTGGTTTTGCCGGCACCGTTGTCGCCGGTCAGCACGACATGCCGGCCGTCGAAGGCAAGTGCGGCCGACGCGTAGTTGCGGAAGTCGGCAAGCTTCAGACGATTGATAGAGACCTTGTGCGGCATGCGGATTCCGGATTTCCTGGCTGGATGAGAGCTATGCCGAACGCCCGGCAATGGCAAGGTCACGCGGCGACGACAGGACGGCAACACTTTCATCCGCGCGTCATTCCCGCCCGCGGTTTTAAACTTGTTCGGACGGGCGCTTAAAGCTACCGCACAAACGAACAATATATGGCACCTCCAAGCGCCCCGTTCGGTGGTCTGCGGCTGCGTCCGGGACTTTTTGCGGATTGTCGGTGCCTCGCCGCGACGCCTCGCGGTGTATCCGAAGGCGGAACGGCGTAATGATAAAGCAGTTCCAGGGTAGGGGGACGTAAATCTATTCAACCCATTGATTTATCAAGAGTCTCCCCCCACAATCATGCACCTAAACCGCGAGATTCAGCACCTTTTCGCGCTCCACATAGGCACGCTGCTTGTCGGTGATGTAGTCCCTGACGAGCGGAGCGGCGTCCCGCGACCGCGACAGCTGCATGTGGAAGACGAGCTGGCTGCCGGTGCGGAACATCATCTCCGCGCTGATCAGATAAAACTCCCACATGCGCGCGAAGCGCTCGTCGTACAGGGCGATCACCTTGTCGCGGTTCGCCTCGAAACGGTCGGTCCAGTGTTTCAGCGTCGTTGCGTAGTGCACGCGCAGGAATTCGAGATCCGTCACCCACAGGCTGTTGCGCTCCACCACCTCGAACACTTCCGACAGCGCCGGCGAATAGGCGCCCGGGAAAATGTACTTTCGCAGCCAGGGGCTCGCCATGCCGGGCGGACTCATATGACCGATGGAATGCAGGACGGCAACGCCATCGTCCGCCATCAACGCATTCAGCTTGGCGAAGAACTCGTCGTAGTGATGCACGCCGACATGCTCGAACATGCCGACCGAGACGATGCGGTCGAAGGGACCTGCAACATCGCGGTAGTCCTTGAGTTCGAAGCGGACCCGGTTGGAGAGACCGGCAATGCTCGCCCGCTCGGTTGCGAGCGCCTGCTGTTCCTTCGACAGCGTCACGCCGAGCACTTCGACATTTTCGAGCGCGGCCAGATAGAGCGCCAGATCCCCCCAGCCGGAGCCGATGTCGAGAACCTTCATGCCGGGTTTCAGGCCGAGCTTGGCCGCAAGCAGCCTGAGCTTGTTGCGCTGCGCCTGCTCCAGCGTCTCCTCGGGATGACGGAAATAGGCGCAGGAGTAGAGCATGTTCTCATCGAGAAACAGGCGGTAGAAATCGTTGCCGAGATCGTAGTGGTGCGCGACGTTCTGCTGCGCCTGGCCCTTGCGGTTCGACTGCTGCCGCTTGCGGAAGCGCATCTTGACGGCTCTCAGCAGTTTCTGGATCGGATAGTTGCCGAGCGACAGGCGGTTCACCGAAAAGAGCGTCAGGAAGTCGCGCAGCGTCGAACCTTCCTCGAAACGCATCGTGCCGTCCATATAGGCCTCGCCGGCGGCGAGTTCGGCGCTGAACACCAGGCTGCGATAGAGCTTCGGATCGGTCAGCCGCATCGTGACTTCGGGTCCCGGCGCACCTGAAAAGACGTGCCGTTTGCCGGCCGCATCAATCACCGTCAGCCGGCCCTTGCGAATGAAGGATTTCATCATATGGGATAGTGGAAACATGCATACCCTTTCGTAGCCAAGGCCGCGCAGGCGCGAGCGAAATGCCGGCATCCTAGCATCGAGATTAAGAAAGGCGAGATGTATCCGCTTCGATCGAGAGGCACGGCATCAATCCGGGCTCACTTCCCTTGCGGTGTAGTTCGCCGTCTGGCGAGCGGGATGGAGAGGAGGGCTGCGACCGTGAGGATCGCGATCATCAGCCAGGCCTCGTTGATCGCCTGCGTCAGCGCCGCCTTCTCGACCAGCGTTTCGAGCGCCGCCTGCGTGTCGGGATCGAGCGGGCCCGCGGGTCGGTTGAGAAACTTGTCGAGCGGGATGCCGACGAACGTTGCGGTCGCGACATCCCCGGCCTTCAGCCGCGCGACGATGCCGTCGGCGAGTTGTGGCGCCCGGCCGTAGATCACCGTATCAATGAGCGCGATGCCGATCGCGCCACCGAGATTGCGCATCAGGTTGAAGAGGCCGCTCGCATCCGGCACCCGTGCCTCTGGCAGACCGCCGAGCGCAAGCCGCGTCGGCGGCAGCAGGCAGAACATGATGGCAAGGCCGCGGATCGCCTGCGGCAAGGCCATGCCGGCGAAATCCGTCTGCGGCGTCTGCCAGGCGCTGAGGCCAAGGCCGAGGGCGAAGAGGGCAAATCCCGCCGCCGAGAGCAGCCTTGCGTCGAGCCGCTGTTCCAAGGCGACGGCAGCCGGAGCCGTCAGCAATTGCACAACGCCGGTGACCAGCATGACGGTGCCGATCTCCAGCGCATTGTGGTCGCGCACGAAGGCTAGGAATACCGGCATCAAATAGACCGATCCGAACAGGCCGATACCGAGGGCAAAGCTCAAGATGCAGCCGACGGTGAAACTGCGATCGGCGAAATTCCTGAGATCGACGACCGGGCTTGCGGCCATGAGCGTCCGTCCAGAAAAGCCGACAGCGCTTGCAATGCTGAGCGCCAAGAGCCCGAGGACCAGCCCGGACATCCAGCCGCGATCCGGCGCCTCCTTGAGCGCGATCTCGAGGCTTGAAAGCGCGATCGCCAGCATCGCCAGCGACAAAAGGTCGAGCCGCCTCGCCTCGGAAAGCCGCATCGGCGCCGCCGGCAGCGCGCGGCTTGCGACGAGGGCCGAGAGGATGCCGGGCAAAATGTTGATCAGAAACAGCCAATGCCAGGAATAGGTTTCGGTGATCCAGCCGCCGACGATCGGGCCCACCGTCGGCGCGAGCACCGCGAGCACGCCGGCAAGTGTCGTGGCCACGCCCTGCCTGTCCACGGGAAAAAGCAGGAAGACCGCCGAAAACACGGCCGGAATGAGCGTCCCGCCCGAGAACCCCTGCACCACCCGAAAGGCAATCAATTCGGAAAAGCCGCCGCTCAGTGCGCAACCGGCGGAGGCGAGCGTGAATACCGAGATCGCCGCGACGAACAGGCGGCGCATGCCGAGAAGCCGCGTCAGCATGCCGGTAAGTGGAATGGCGATAATCTCGGCAATGAGGTAGGCGGTCTGCACCCAGCTCATCTGATCCTGGGGGATATCGAGCGCACCCTGGATCGTCGGCAGCGATGTCGCGACGACCTGCACGTCGAGGATCGCCATGAACATGCCGACGCACATGGCGACGAACCCGGCCCAGGTCCAAGCGCCAGCCGGTCCCGCCTTCCGCTCCGCGATGTCTTGCGACAATGCCCGTCCCTCTCAGAAGAGCCACCCGCTACATAACCGAGAAAACCATGCGGCAGCGCCATCTGGCAAAAGAAATTGCAGCGGCGACCGATCACATTCGCGGCAGCGTTTCTGGGCGGGTGGAGGACTTGCCGCCAACACTGGCGGTATTTAGCCGGCAAACATCATAGGCGTCAGCCGCTGGTTGAGCGCCCGGGGGCGCGTCCGGCCAAAATAAAAGCCGGAGGGTTTCCCGTCCGGCTTCGATCTTGAACGTGAGGCGAACCTCAACCTTCGAAGAATTCCTTCATCCGGGCGAAGAAGCCCGTCGATTCCGGATTGTTCTCCTTCGACGAGATCTGCTCGAACTCCTGCAACAGCTCGCGCTGGCGCTTGGTGAGTTTTTGCGGCGTCTCGATCTGGATCTGGATATAGAGATCGCCGATCTGGCTGGAGCGCAGCACCGGCATGCCCTTGCCCTTGAGGCGGAACTGCTTGCCGACCTGCGTGCCCTCGGGCACCGAGACGCGCGACTTTGTGCCGTCGAGGGTGGCGACGTCGATTGTGCCCCCGAGCGCCGCTGTTGTCATCGAGATCGGCACCGAGCAGTAGAGATCGGCGCCGTCGCGCTGGAAGAACTCGTGCGGCTTGACCGACAGGAAGATATAGAGGTCGCCCGCCGGACCGCCGCGCAAGCCGGCCTCGCCTTCGCCCTGCAGGCGGATGCGCGTACCGTCTTCGATGCCGGCCGGAATGTTGACCGAGAGCGACCGCTCTTCGGTCACGCGGCCCTGGCCGTGGCACTTGGTGCAGGGGTCGGCGATGATCTGGCCGCGGCCGTGACAGGTCGGGCAGGTGCGTTCGACGGAGAAGAAGCCTTGCGCGGCACGGACACGGCCAGCGCCCTGACAGGTGCCGCAGGTCTTCGGCTGCGTCCCAGGTTTGGCGCCGGAGCCGGAACAGACGTCGCAGGTGATCGAGGTCGGCACGCGGATCTGCGCCGTCTTGCCGGTGAAGGCCTCGTCAAGGGCGATTTCCATGTTGTAGCGGAGATCCGCCCCACGTTCGCGTCCGCCCGACGAACGGCCGCGCGAGCGGCCGCCGCCCATCATCTCGCCGAAAATGTCTTCGAAGATATCGGAGAACCCACCGGCTGCAAAACCGCCGCCGCCAAAGCCACCACCGCCCATGCCACCATGCTCGAAGGCTGCATGGCCGTATCGATCATAGGCCGCCCGCTTCTGCGGGTCCTTCAGCGTTTCGTAGGCTTCGTTGAGTTCCTTGAACTTGTGCTCGGCTTCATGATCGCCGGGATTCTTGTCGGGATGGAATTTCATCGCCAGTTTGCGGTAAGCGCTTTTCAGCTCCTTGTCGTCCGCCGACCGGGCCACACCCAGAGTTTCGTAATAGTCCGCTTTTGCCATTAAGGATCCGACCCCGGAAATGGATTTCCGGCTGCCCTGAGGCAGCCGGATCTAAGTTTCCGCAGAATGCTGCGGTTCGCGCTTATGCAGACCGCTTGCGGTCGTCTTCGTCCTTGATTTCCTCATAGTCGGCATCGACGACGTGATCATCGCCGCCGGCAGAGGCGTCGGCCGAGCCGGCTTCCGCCTGCTGGGATTCATAGATCGCCTGGCCGAGCTTCATCGACACTTCCATGAGGGTCTGGGTCTTGGCCTTGATGTCTTCGGCGTCCGGCTCGGAAGCCTCGGTCGCAGCCTTCAGCGCCACGATCGCGTCTTCGATCGCCTTGCGGTCGGCTTCCGTGACCTTGTCGCCGTAATCCTTCAGCGACTTCTCGCTGGAATGGATCAGGCTTTCGGCCTGGTTCTTGGCTTCGACGCCCTCGCGACGCTTCTTGTCTTCGGCAGCATGGGCTTCCGCGTCCTTGACCATCTTTTCGATGTCGGCGTCGGAGAGACCGCCGGAGGCCTGGATGCGGATCTGCTGTTCCTTGCCGGTGCCCTTGTCCTTGGCCGAAACCTGGACGATGCCGTTGGCGTCGATGTCGAAGGTGACTTCGATCTGCGGCACGCCGCGCGGCGCCGGCGGCAGGCCGACGAGGTCGAACTGGCCGAGCAGCTTGTTGTCGGCGGCCATTTCGCGCTCGCCCTGGGAGACGCGGATGGTCACGGCCGACTGGTTGTCATCGGCGGTCGAGAAGGTCTGGCCCTTCTTCGTCGGGATCGTCGTGTTGCGTTCGATCAGACGGGTGAAGACACCACCGAGCGTTTCGATGCCGAGCGACAACGGGGTTACGTCGAGCAGCAGAACGTCCTTGACGTCGCCTTGCAGAACGCCGGCCTGGATGGCGGCGCCAAGCGCCACGACTTCATCCGGGTTGACGCCCTTGTGCGGCTCCTTGCCGAACAGCTGCTTGACGACTTCCTGAACCTTCGGCATGCGGCTCATGCCGCCGACCAGAACAACTTCGTCGATTTCAGCGGCGGTGACGCCGGCGTCCTTGAGGGCCGCCTTGCACGGCGCGACGGTGCGCTGCACGAGATCGTCGACCAGGCTTTCCAGCTTGGCGCGGGTGAGCTTCAGCGTCAGGTGCTTCGGACCGGTGGCGTCCGCCGTGATGAACGGCAGGTTGATTTCGGTCTGCTGCGAGGACGACAGTTCGATCTTCGCCTTTTCGGCAGCTTCCTTAAGGCGCTGCAGGGCGAGCTTGTCGTTCTTGAGGTCGATGCCGTTGTCCTTCTTGAACTCGGCGACGAGGTACTCGACCAGACGCATGTCGAAGTCTTCACCACCGAGGAAGGTGTCGCCGTTCGTCGACTTCACTTCGAAGACGCCGTCGCCGATTTCCAGGATGGAGATATCGAAGGTGCCGCCGCCAAGGTCGTAGACGGCGATCGTCTTGCCGTCCTTCTTGTCGAGGCCGTAGGCAAGCGCTGCCGCGGTCGGCTCGTTGATGATGCGCAGCACCTCGAGACCGGCGATCCTGCCGGCGTCCTTGGTGGCCTGACGCTGGGCGTCGTTGAAGTACGCGGGAACGGTGATGACGGCCTTTTCGACCTTCTCGCCGAGATAGGATTCAGCGGTTTCCTTCATCTTCTGAAGGATCATGGCGGAGATCTGTGCCGGGGAATAAGGCTTGCCGTTGGCTTCGACCCAGGCGTCGCCATTGTCACCCTTGACGATCGTGAAGGGAACGAGCTTCTTGTCCTTCTCGACGGTCGGATCTTCGTATCGGCGGCCGATCAGGCGCTTGACAGCGAAGAGGGTGTTGGTGGGGTTGGTAACCGCCTGGCGCTTGGCCGGCTGGCCGACGAGACGTTCGCCGTCGTCGGAAAAGGCCACCATGGAGGGCGTGGTGCGAGCACCTTCCGCGTTTTCAATGACTTTCGCGTCCTTGCCGTCCATCACGGCGACGCAGGAATTCGTCGTTCCGAGGTCGATACCAATTACTTTTGCCATGTCATTCTCTCCTTGAAGCAAGCTGTCGGAACCCCAAGAAGGCATTTCCCTAACAGCCCCTTACGGGATGGTCTTGATGATTGCGCAGTCATGACTGCCGTGATGTCGCGTATATAAGGAGCGCTTCTTCCGACTGCAAGGCGAGAAGTTGGCCGCAAACCGGCAAAGAAAGCGCTTTTGTCAAATATCCGAATGCCTCGATGCGGTTTTAGCATACGGCAAGCGTCTCGTCTTGCCGCCCCCGATCGCAATGTCGCGAAAGGGCGCTCGCACTGCTTCCAAGTCGGGCGTTTGCAGCGGAAGGGGGAGCTTACCGACAAGGCTTGGGTCAATTGCCGAGGATCAGGTCGAGCAGCGTGGTGCGGTGAGGACGCCGGTTGCCGCCGGACGCCGGCTCGCCGATGTCGGCGGGCGGCGTGATGTGGCGAGATGCATAGGGATTGATGTCGTCGCCAGCCCCCGCCGCGGGCATGTCCTGCGGCTCCTCGTTGGTGGCCACGCGCGTGCCGGGGACTGTAGCCGGTGGCGCGCCCGCAGAGCTGTCGTTGCCGAGCACGCCGGAGAGGATGCTCTCGATCGTCGTGGGTTTGCCGGTTGCGGCGATGGTTGCGCCGTTGTCGATGATCTGGCCGCCGCCGAAGATCGGCGTCGGGGTCAGACCCTTGTGCGCGGCAACCATGAACTCCTTCCAGGCCTTGGCCGGCAGGCCTCCGCCCGTCACCTTCTTCATCGACTTGCCGTCGTCGTTGCCGAACCAGACGCCCGTCGTCATCTCGTTGGTGAAGCCAACGAAGAGCGCGTCGCGGAAGGATTGCGTCGTGCCGGTCTTGCCGGCCGCCTGCCAGCCCGGAATGCGCGCCGACCTGCCCGTGCCGACCGAAATCACGCCCGCCATCATGGCATCCATGTTGGCAACGACCGTTTCGCTCAATAGGCGTGGCGGATCGCCGAAATTCGCCTGGTAGAGCACCTTGCCGGACGCGGTCGTCACCTTGGCGATGACGTGCGGCGTCGCCTTATAGCCGCCATTCATGAAGGCGGCATAGGACGAGGTGAGTTCCAGCAGCGACACTTCCGACGTGCCGAGCGCGATCGAGGCATTGGCCTGCAACTCTGACTCGATGCCGAGCCTGTGGGCAAGCTTGATCACCTGCTCAGGGCCGACTTCCATGACCAGCTGGGCGGCAATCGTGTTCAGCGAGTGGGCAAGCGCCGTCTCCAGCGTCACCGGGCCGTTGTATTTCTGCTCGTAGTTTTCCGGCGTCCAGTTGCCGATTTTCACCGGCGCGTCGTTGCGCATGGAGAGCGGCGTCATGCCCATTTCCATCGCCGCGGCGTAAACGAAGGGCTTGAAAGCCGAGCCCGGCTGGCGTTTCGCGGTGACGGCGCGGTTATACTGGCTTTCGGCGTAGTCCTTGCCGCCCACGAGCGCGCGCACGGCTCCGGTCCTGTCAACCGAGACCAATGCCGCCTGCAAGGCATTGAGCTTCCTGCCGTCGCGGTCGAGGATGTCGTTGAGCGACTGTTCGGCCTTCTTTTCAAGCCCGGCGTCGAGCGTCGTGTCGACGATGACGTCTTCCTTGATCTCGCCGCCGATCAGGCCCGGGAGCTGGTCCATGACCATGTCGGCGACATAGTTTTCAGCGCCACTCCAATAGCTCTTGGCGCGGGTCGAGGGCTGCGACATCGCCGTCTTGATCTCGGCGTCGCCGATATAGCCCTGATCGCGCATTGCCTGCAGCACGACCTGGGCACGGGCTTGTGCTGCCTGCGGATCGCGCGCCGGCGACAGCCGCGACGGCGCCTTCACAAGGCCCGCGAGCATCGCCGCTTCGGCAAGCGTCACGTCGCGCGCCGACTTGCTGAAGTAGCGCCGCGAGGCCGCTTCGACGCCGAACGCGTTGGAGCCGAAGAAGACGCGGTTCAGATACATCGTAAGGATCTGGTCCTTGGTGTATTTGTGCTCGAGCCAGAAGGCGAGCAGTACTTCCTGCACCTTGCGCTCCAGCGTCCGCTCGGGCGAAAGGAAGAGGTTTTTCGCGAGCTGCTGCGTCAGCGTCGAGCCGCCCTGGACGGTGTGGCCGGTGATGGCGTTGGTGACGAGGGCGCGCGCAAGCCCGATCGGATCGACGCCGAAATGCGAATAGAAACGGCGATCCTCGATCGCCACGATCGCCTCGGGGATATAGGGCGACATCTCGTCGAGCGTCAGCGCCTCGCCGCCGGTGGCGCCGCGATTGGCGATGGCGCTGCCGTCCCGATCGTTAATCTTGACGTTCGGCGGACGGGCGGGGATAGCCCAGGTGCTGGCGCTCGGCATGCGCGAGCCGTAGTAGAGCACCAGGCCACCGACCCCGATGCCGCCCCAGAGCGCCAGAACCAGGCACCAATAGATTACGAAACGCAGGAAACCGAAGAAGCCGCCGCCATCACGCCGCGCGCGGCGCTTGCGGCCGCCTCGGCGTTTCGCTTTTGCAGGCTTGTCGCGGCGCGGACGCGCTTCACGCGCGGCACTCGAACGCCCGCCAGCCACGCGATCGTCGGCGCCGATGCTCACCTCATCGTCGTCGCTTGGCGCCCTGCCGGAAAAGGAGGGCTCTATCCTCTGGCGTGATCTGCTTTTGCCTGCCATTGCGGACCGGTTGTTTCCCGATGGTTCTGACGACGTACCGTCCCTCGGCGTCGTCCTGTCGCTTGCCTTGCCACGCGCGATGCGACAGCCGCGGCCCTGCCGCTCGGTGAACTTTAAATGCGGCGATTTAAGGGGCCGTTAATGACAAGTTGAACTGAAATGCGTGCGTTTCCATCAAGGCTTGCACGTCGAGGGCAAGGCGCTGCCGTTACAGGAGGCGCGGTTGACAAATATTAGCCAGCCCATAATCTCCATCGCGTGCGTTTAAATTTCTCTTGGGGCTTGAGGAGATCAGGGCATGCTCGTGACAGGTCGCGGCTGCAAACGCCGGCGCGTGATGTTGAACGTCGCGATCCTCGCCGCCCTTTTCGTTTCCGCGGAGGCCGCCAAGGCGGG
This sequence comes from Rhizobium sp. RAF56, assembly GCF_052113965.1. Taxonomy (NCBI): domain Bacteria; kingdom Pseudomonadati; phylum Pseudomonadota; class Alphaproteobacteria; order Hyphomicrobiales; family Rhizobiaceae; genus Rhizobium; species Rhizobium sp. RAF56. Next base: position 16,618 of record NZ_JBFRDU010000023.1, on the reverse strand, counting down.
GACGCTCGACAGCATCAGAGCCGACAAGACAGTGCGGATCGGTTATATCGCCGACCAGGCACCCTTTGCCTCCAAGACCGGCGACGCGAACCCCAAGGGCTATGCGATCGATATCTGCAACCGGGTCGCCGATGCCCTTTCCCCCAAGGCGTCGCCGCTGAAGCGCGACTATGTCGAGACGACGCTCGCCGATGCCTTTCAGGCGGTCGCCAGCGACCGTATCGACCTTCTCTGCGGCGCCGTCACCATCAGCCTGAAACGGCGCGAAACCGTCGACTTCTCGCAGCCGATCTTCCTGACCGGCGCAAGCGCGCTTTTGCGGGCCGACTCGCCGGACGACCTTCAAACGCTCTTTCTCGACAAGCCGGCCGTTCGCCCCGCGTCCGCGCAGCCCTCGCGCGGCGTTATCGGCGTCAGGGCCGACACGACGACCGGCGCTACCTTGCGCGACGCCCTCGGCACTGATGCGGCAACCGCCAAGATCGCCGATTTCCCCACCCACATGGACGGCCTGAAGGCGCTCGAGGCGCATAAGATCGATGCCTATTTCGCCGATCGCGCCCTCCTGCTTGGCCTGCTAGGCCGCGCGCGCAAACCCTCGACGCTGGCGATCGGCCATCGCCTCTTCACCCACGAACCCTACGGGATCGCGCTTAAGCGCGACAATCCGGAATTCCGCCTCGCTGTCGACCGCGCGCTCAGCGATTTCTATCTCTCCGATGATTTCCCGAAGCTCCTCAAGGCCTATTTCGGCAGCGAAGGCCCTGTCCTGCGCAGCGAGATCATGATGCTGTCGACACCCCCCTGAGGCCGACAGCAAGATCTCTGCCGCCAATGCAAACGTGAACGGGCCGCGGTTCCGCATCGGATGGTTCATCCGCGCAGCAAATCACCAAAGACTTTGAGGGCAGTCGCTCCCGCAAGCTGCGTGGTCGCGGCCTCGATAGTCCCTTGAAAATTGCAAGGAAAGCGACAGCTAACATTGCCGACCCGATGATGTTGAGCGCGAATGGCGCGATCAGCAGCAGGTTCCGATAGGCGAAGAGCGCAATGAATCCAAGCTTGGCAAGATCGCTGACCATCGTTCCCATGGCGATCTGCGCGGGAGCCGGCCTCGGACGGGGTCGTCTGGGAACCCGCGCCAGAGCCGCAATGGATCGATTGGTCCCGGTTCGCCGGCGGCTTGACGACAGGAGACCGATTGGGCGGCGCATGCACGTAGCATCACGTAACATCTATTGGTTGCTTCCCCAAACGAGCGACGTATCTGCGCTTTTCTTGAGGAGCGCCTCTGGCGTTGCGGCACGATGCGGCGCCGACGTAGAGGCAGCGAGGCAACGGTTGCTCGATCGTTTGGGCGCTGCGGGCGTTCCGGCTTGCGGGGGACCCAGAGCGGCGGGCGGCAAGCCCCTGCCATGCGTAGGCTCGCGTAAGTTACGTCGCACGTTTAAGCCGTTGCAATATAATGCCTTAACCTCGCTCACGAGCATGACGGCAAGGAGCGGCGAAAAGGCGGCCTGTTTCGACACCAATACCCGCTCATGAAGTCATGGCCGAGGCGCATTTCTCTGCCTTTGCAAGGAGGTCGACGCGTGATGAAAGCAATATCTATCAAGCTGCTCGCTGGACTATCGGCACTGGCGATGACGTCGATGCAGCTGGACCTGGCGGCTTACGCTCAGACAACAGCCCCGACAGCAGCACCATCCGCACCAGCCCCGCCGGCCCCGCCGGCCGCCGCGACGCCGCCTGCCGAAGACGCGGATAGCAACCTGCTCTCGGAGGATGAGCTCGAAATTCTCGTGGCGCGCATCGCCCTTTATCCCGACGAACTCGTCGGGGTAATCTCAGCAGCGTCGCTGTTTCCCTTGCAGATCGTCGAGGCGCAGCGCTTTCTGGAGACAAAAAAGAAGCAGGCCGACCTCAAGCCCAAGAGCGACTGGGACGGCAGCATCGTCTCGCTGCTGAACTATCCCGATATCGTCAAGATGATGAGCGATGATCTCGATTGGACGCAATCGCTCGGCGATGCGCTCACCAACCAGCAAAAGGATGTGCTGGTTGCGATCCAGCAGCTTCGCGACGAGGCGGTGGCGAAGAACATCATCAAGACCGACGACAAGGTGACCGTCGTCACGGAGAACGAAAATATCGTCATCCGGCCGACCAATCCCGAAACGATATACATACCGCAATACCCGCCGGAGATGCTCTATCAGCCCAACTACCAGCCCGCACCGATCGCCTATTATCCTCAGCCCTATGACAACTATTACTATCCGGGCGCCGCGTTCTTCGCCGCATCGGTGACGGGGCTCGCCTTCGCCGCCGCCGTCAATTGGGACGATTGGGGCGTATGGGGCGGCAACTGGGGCGGCGATGTCGACATCGATTGCAACGACTGCTTCAACAACCGCAACTTCAACGGCAAGGTCAAGCTGAACGATATCGACTGGAACAATGTGGACCGCAGCAAACTGTCGGTCGGCAAGGATCAACTCGCCAACATCGACCGCTCGGCAATCAAATCCGGCCTGCAGGCCGATAATCGCAACCAACTGAAAAACAGGGCCAACGACCTGAAGGCGAACCGGGCCGGAGTTGCGACACGCGACGTGGGAGGCCGCGCCGACGATATTCGCAAGAACACGGTCCAGGGCCTGAAGGACAACCCGAGGAACAGACCTGGGGAAGGTGCCAACCGGCCGTCGCGGCCGGATGGTCGTCCTGACGTTACACGACCGGATAGCCGCCCCAACAGGCCAGCGGACCGTGCCGGAAATGGCGCGGCGAGACCGGCTGATCGCGCCGGGAAGGGCGCCGCGGCAAGAGCTGACAAACCAAAGATGGCCGCGCGGCCCGACAACCGTTCACGCGACCCGGGCGCCCTTGGAAACGTGCAGTCCGGGCGCCGGGAAGCCGTCGCGTCCAAGCGAGGCGGACAGAGCATGGGAGGCGGCCAGCGCGGCGGAGCCCGCCCCGCAGCCCACAATCGGCCGCGCCCGCAATCTCACGGCGGCGGCCGCGGTGGCGGCGGCGGTCGTGGCGGTGGTGGCGGCGGTCGTGGCGGCGGCCGACGTTAGAATGCGCTCCTCCTGCCCTGGATTACGGAGAATGATCATGATGAAGTCGAGATTGATCCCGCTGCTGTTCGGTTCCGTTATGTCGATGATGGTTGCCACTCCATCGATGTCGCAGACCGCGCTTTCGGCGTTTGCAGCGGGCACGCCGCCGTCGTTCGACACGCCCTCGCTTGCGCTCGATAAACTGAAGTCCGCGCTCAGCTCCAACGATGTCGATGGTTTGGCAAGCCTTCTGGGGCTCAACGCTGCAAAGCTTCGCTCCAGCAACGAGGCGATGGTGACCTATGGCCTGCTGAGGGAAGGCGCCGAGCGAGAGTTGCAGCTGCGCGATCTCGGGGAGCGCAAGATCGTCGTGATCGGCGACCGGTTGTGGCCTCTGCCGTTCCCGCTGTCACAAGGCAAGGACGGGAAGTGGGCATTCGATACCGAAGTCGGCCTGCAGGAAATCGTCAACCGGCGCGTGGGCGAGAACGAGCTGGCGACCATCCAGACAATGCATGACTACGTCGCGGCGCAGTACCGCTATGCCGAGGAGGACCGCGACAGGGACGGCGTTTTCGAATTCGCCCAGAAGCTTATCAGCAGCCCGGGCAAACAGGATGGTTTGTACTGGGACGCCGACGAATTTGCCGAATACAGTCCCGCCGGCCACCAGGTCGAGACGGCGGCATTCGGCAAAGCGAAGCGGGGCGAGGGTTACTATGGCTATCGCTATCGCATATTGACGGGGCAGGGCTCAAACGTCATCGGCGGCAAGCAGAGCTACATCGTCAACGGCAACATGACCGGTGGGTTTGGGCTGGTTGCCTGGCCGGTGAAGTATCGCTCGACAGGCGTGCAGACGTTCATCGTCAACGGAGCGGGTGTCGTCTACGAGAAGGACCTTGGACCGTCAACGGAAGAGCGCGCGGCGGCGATCAGGGATTTCAATCCCGATGCGAGCTGGACGGTCGTGCGGGATTGAGGCGACCGACGGCGAGTGCGGCTCCGGATGGCGCCCTCCCGTCTTCCACACTAGTCGAAAGGCGACGGCACGCCCGCTCTGATGGCTTGGGAAAAGGTGTCCGAGGCATCGGCTTTCCGTGCGTTGGCATCGATATGCGCGCGCGCCTTCAACTCGTCAAAAGCCACCCGCGTGTCGAGCGCGTTTCTGTCGTAGGCGAACTCCGGCAGATAGCCGTTGGCCACGAGCCGCCAGTCTAGCGGAAACGTTGCCCCGACGGCCCTCATCATCCTGGCAGCTGTCGTCGTGCAGTTGGTGAAAAGCGAATTGTAGAACCGAGGATGCTCGGCAAGGTCGTTCGCGTCGGCGACATACTGGAGAAAAAGCCGTGCGGCGTTTTCGGGAGGAACGTTCATGCGAAAGAGCTGGACATCTTCACCGCGAACGTTCGACCGGACGCGGACGACGTCGCGTTCGTCGGCGGCGACGATGACGAGGGGATTGCTTTTGAACAGGTCGGCGAGCGGGGAAAACTCGCCCCCGACCCGACGCCGCACCTCGATCGACCACGCGAGGTACTTGTCGCCCTGAAAGCCGAAGCTCAAAATCATGTGCGCCATTTCCGGCCCCGCCCAGTAGGACATGATCAGGTCCAGCGACTTGAGCTGCCTGAGGTCGTAAGTGCGCGTCTCCCATTGCTCGGCATAGCTGCCGTCGGCTTTCCAGGCAAAGTTCCTGACGTTCGCAAGCGTGATCGTGTCACCGTCGAGGGTCCCGGTGACCTGTCTGGCGACGTCGCCGGCCCAGTCGGCGACCAATGGTGGCTTGATCGTGGACCACCATATGAGGACACCTGCGAAGGCGACAGCAAAGGAAAGGATTACAACAAGCCGCGGTCGCCAGAGAATTGAAACTGCCGTGGCGACTCCGGCCAACGCGAATGCCGCCGCCGCGAGTTCCCGTGCAAGCGGTGATAGGGGTAGTCGATAGGACAGCGCAAGCGACGCCCATGCTGTCGCGAGGAGTACCGCGAGCGCGACGATCAGCCTTGCGCCGAAGCGGGCGGTTCGAACAAACGGATTGGCGCGTTGCCCTGCGACTTCGCCGCTGCTGCCTTCAAGCATGCTAGACGTCCCCGCCTGTTTTGGACCGCACTTGGTAGCGCGCTCAAAGGTCTACGCGCCGTCGGCCAGTGATTGCCCGTGAGCGTTTGATCAACGAGACGCGCGCAAGATACATCAATCGCCAACTATGCGCGCGACCTTCCTTTGGCAGCGGACCGTGCCAGCCCGCGCCGCGCCCCCCTCGTTGCTCAGAAGGATTCGAGCCAGGGCCGAAGTTCAACCTCATGAGACCATGCGCTACGTCCTTGCCTCAGGACGTCGAGATAGCTCCGCGCGATGTCTTCCGGATCAAGGTGCGCGTCCCTGCCGTCGTCCGGTCGGCTATTGCTCCGAACGCTTCCGTCGATGATGAAGTGCGAGACGTGGATGCCTTTCGGACCGAGTTCGCGCGCCGCGCTTTGCGCGAGACCACGCAGTGCAAACTTGCCCATGGCGAAGGGTGCGGAGAGCGCGAAGCCCTTTATGGAAGCCGTGGCCCCTGTCAGAAGGATCGCGCCTCGCCCCTTGGCTTCCATCCGCAGCGCCGCCTGCTTGACCACGAGAAAGGCCCCGTAGGCGGTAACGTCGATCGCGGCGTGAACTTTTTCAGGATCGAGTTCAGAAATTGGCCCCCTCAGCCGCCGAGATGCGTTGTAGACCACGACGTCCGGCTCCCCGAGGCGCGCGTCGGCATCGGCGAAAAGGCGCTCGACTTCATCAGGCCGCGAAGCATCGCACGAAAACAGCATCGCACCGGTTTCCTTCGACAGTTTTTCGAGTTTGCCGATGTCGCGTGCCGCCAGCCCGACCGTCATGCCTTGAGCAGCCAGCAGCCTGGCAAGCGCTGCGCTGATCCCATGGCCCGCTCCAACGATCAGTGCCGTCTTGTAGGGAATGGGCATGTCAATTCCTTCCATGGAGGCGCCTCTCTGAGTTTCGCGAACCCTTCGGCGGCGTGCTACGGTGACAGGTACTCCACTATCACTTTTCCCAGATCAGCTCCAACCTTGCGCACCGTCAGGAGATGCCAATCGCCGCACACCCAGGGGTGGATCGGATTGTGCTTTGGCCTCTCGGCGAAGATTCATCGCATCCGCGTCTCCTCCGTTTGATATCCTCCCACTGCACGTGTTTTCGAATATTGTTGACGTTGGCTGCCTGGCTCGGCAGCCATGTTCTATGAAAAAGTAACTGATCACCGAGAGAAAGGCAGGGCGTTCCGTGACACGCACGATCATGGCAATAGTTGCCTTCGTCCTCATCGCCCTCGTCGCGCTTGCGAGCTTCAGACGGCTCTCGAATAGAGCCCGTCTGACGTTTGATGTCGTCTGTTTTGCGGCTATCTCCTGCTATTTCGTTTGGCAGCGCATTTTTCCGATTTTCCCGCCGCTCGGCGGCGAAGCGGATGCGGGTGCTCTGTCGCTTCGCGTCTTGGGTGGAGCGTGGTGGCTGTTTGGCGCGCGCCTGGCCGTTGCGACCCTGGGGCTCACGATCTATGGGGACCGGCGCTCGCGGGAAGCGCGACTGTTGTCCGATCTTTCGGCGGCGGGTATCTACGTGACGACCAGCCTTATCGTCTTCAGTTCCGTCTTTGCCCTACCGCTCACCGGTGTCGTTGCAACCTCGGGCATCGTGGCGATTGTTCTGGGTCTGGCGCTTCAGAACACGCTCGCCGATGTTTTTGCAGGCGTCGCAGTCGGACTGGAGGGGCCGTTCCGCGTTGGCGACAGGATCCAGCTCAACGACAACCTGGAGGGCGTGATTGTTCAGGTGAACTGGCGGTCCATTCGCATACAGACCGACGGAGACGATGTTGCCATCATTCCGAACAGCGTTGTCGCCAAAGCCCAGATCGTCAATCGCAGTTTCCCCAGCGAACGAAGGGCGGCATCGGTCGAAATCTCCTGTCCTGAAAGCGCGATGCCGGAGCATGTGGTTGAAACCCTGCTTCAGGCCACGGTGCTTTGCCCGCAGATCCTGCAGATCCCTGCGCCAAGCGCTGTCGTGGCACAGCTTGGCCAGAGGAGGAACCTCTATAAAATCTTGTTCTTTGTTGCGACCACAGGGGATCTTGCAACCACCAGGGATAGGCTGTTGCGCGTGGCGAGGCGGCAGCTTCACTATGGAGGCCTCCTCGACAAGGATCGACGCGATGAACAAGCGCGCGATGACGCCGGTGACGATACCCTTCTTTCAAGGCGCTTGCTCAGAGATGCGATCCTCTTCGAATGCCTAAGCGAGGAGCAGCTGCAATCGCTTGTGCGCGAACTGCAGTCGCGACGACTGGAACCCGACGAAACTCTGTTTGCGCAAGGCGAGGCCGACAAGGCACTCTACTTGGTAGCATCTGGCGTGGTTGAGTTTACGCGGTCGGCGGGTGAGGTTCAGGAAACGCTCGGCTACATCGGCGCTGGAGAGTATATCGGCGAGATCGGCCTGCTGACCGGCGCCGAGCACCCGGCAACCGCAAAGGCGAAGACCCATTGCCTGGTATACCGACTGCCGCACAAGGCACTCGCACCCTTGTTCGAGCAAAACGCCGGCCTGGTCGCCGCCTTCGACAAATCGGCGAGGAAAGGGCTCGACATTCTTCACCGCGAGGTCGTCGCGCGCGCCGCGCCCGAAATCGGCACTCCGGGTCAGTTGGTGGCACGCATCAGGAGCTTTTTCAAATTCGGCCCGACCTGACGGCCAAAGGGCTCAGCGCGGCAGCCAAACCGTCATTCCCGGCTCAAGGCCCAGGTCGCCGTTCGTCGGATCGAGGCGCAGCCAGAAGCTGTTGAGATCGTGATCGCCGACCGCCCTTGCGGCCCGCCAGGTGGCGAACTCGCCGAGGGGACGCATTTCATTTACGCGGGCTTCAATGCCATGTCCGTCGCTCGTCTGCAGGGTGACGACCTTGCCGATCGCCAGATCCTTCAGGGCGTCTTCACGCAGTGTGAAGGCGAACCATCTTTGGCCTTCGGGTTCGATCGTCATGACCGGGGCGCCCGGCGACAGGGCTTCTCCAAGTTCCGCGACCTCGATGAGGACCGTGGCATCGATAGGCGCCTTCAGCATCGTCTTGTCAAAGGCTGACTGCGCCTCGGCGACGGCGCTTTCGGCGGCCGCCACCTTGGCATCGGCAAGTGCAAGTTCCTCCTTCGTCGGTCCCGCACTCGCCGCCGTCAGTTGCGCGCGCTTCAGTTCGAGATCGGCCTGCGCCTTGCCGAGTTGTGCGGTGGTGTCGTCAAGCAGTTGCCGGCTGCCGGATCCCTTGGCGACGAGCGAGACGGCGCGGCTGTTTTGCTGCTGCGCAAGCAACAGGTTGGCCTCGGCGGTCTTCACGGATTGCTCGGCGATCGCCACCTCTTCGGAGCGGACACCGGCATAGACATGATCGCGGTCGGCTTTGGCGCTGGCGGCGGCGGCCTTCGCTTCACCGAGCGCCGCCGCCAGTTCCGGGCTATCCAGAGATGCGAGCAGATCGCCCCCTTTGACCCGTTGGCCGGGCTCAACGGCAACGCTCAGAAGCCGGCCGCCCACCTCCGGCGCGATGCGGATTTCCGTCCGCTGGACCATGCCGGGCGCCGCGCCGCCTGTCTCGCCATTATCGCCGGAAAAAGTTGCCGCGTCGCTGCCGAGCGTCACCGCGACCATCGACGCCATCAACAGCGCTTGCCGGCGAAATGTCCTAGTGTTCATCCTGCCCTCTCCCTGACCACCATGCCGAGGCCATCGCGAGCACCGCGTAGACAATGGCGAGCGTCCAAAGGCTCTGCCAGTTGCTTTTCACGTCCGCCAGCGAAGCGCCCATCTGGTTGATGCGCACGAGACCATCAATCGCCGAGGTGCTCGGCAATATTTGACTTGCGATGCGGATCGCATTCGGGATCGCCTCGATCGGCCAGGCGACGCCCACCTGGAAGAAAAGCGGCAGACTGATCGCAATGAAGAGCAGCACCGCCGTCTCGCGACGCCTGACCCAGGAGCCGACGAACTGGCCGAGAAAGCTCACGGACAAGATAAATGGAACGGCCAGCGCCAATAGGTCGAGGAAGCGACCGTTGGTCGAGAAGCCGTAGATCCGCGGCAGGATGATCAGGTAGAGCGCGAAGCCGGGCAGCACCAGCAGCAGATGCGCAAGCGCCTGGCCAAGCACCGCGGTCGGCCGACCACGCCCGCGGCGGGCGGCTGTTCCGCCTTGCTCGAAGGCGAGGCCGCCAAGGGTTGCCGACCCCATCAGCAGCGTCTGCTGCAGGATGAGGATAAAGGCGCCGGCACGATATAGCTGGCGTAGCCGCCGGTCGGATTGAAGAGCGGCTGATTGAGAACTTCGACCGGCGAGCTCCTGACGAGCGCTGCCCGGAACAGACTGCCGTCCGGCCGCGCACTGCCGCCCGCGACGTCGGCCGAGACGGTGGCAGTCGCCTCCGTGATCCCCTGCAGCGTGCGATTGTAGAGCAGGAAGTAGGCGGAATCGACGTAGATCGGCAGGCGGGCGCCGACACCCTTCAGGACATCCCGCTGGGTCCCCTCAGGAATGCCGACGATGCCGAACACTTCACGCCGGGCAAGCGCCGCCTGCGCCGCCTCCAGCGTGTTGGGACGGGCCACCACTTGCGTGGCCTCGTCGGCGTCGAGCATTTGGATCAGGGTCCGACTGAGATTAGTGGAATCGTCGTCGACCACCGCTACCGGTATCTTGCGGACCAGTTGCCCGAGGTAGGGCTGCGGATAGAACACGCCGTAGATGAGCGGCGCGAGTACGATGAGGCCAAAGACCGCGCTATCGCCGAGAACGCGCTTGTATTCGGCCGCAAATGCCCCGCCGATACCTACCCTCGCAAGCGGCGGCGGAGAGGCGACTGCCTTAGGCACACGATCGGGTCCGCGCGCGATCCTTGTCAGCCGCAGCCAGGAAAGCAGGAAATAGGCAAGCGCAAGTGCCGCGAGCGCCATGAAGGGCTTTACCGAGTCATGGGCGGGCACCCCGCGGGCCGCCTGATCAAACAGGATCTGCACATACCAGCGCAGCGGCAGGATATCGCCCCAGACACGCGCGAACCCATTCATCGCCAAAGCCGGGAAACCGACGCCGGCAAAGCCGAAAGCAGGCGAGCAGATGATGCCTGTGAGCGAGAGGCCGAGCGGAAGGTTCCTGACCAGCAGTTGCAGCAGCGCTCCAAGCGACAGATAGGCGATGAGAAGCAGGCAAGCGGAAGCGCCCATCAGGATCGCGTCGCCACGGAAGGGAATCTGGTTTAGCCCGTGGATGATGCCGAGGCCGAGCACCATCATCAAAATGAAGATGCCGAAATATGGCGCAAGCTTGCCGACCAGCGCGGTCAGCGGACTCCCGCCCGCCGCGTCCAGCCACTCCCGCATACTGCGCGAACTGAATTCGGAGCCGACGGCATAGCCGCCGGCGATCGCGGTCAGCACGTGCAGCACCGTCGGCAGGATCGCCCGCAGCAGAAACTGTACATAGTTGAGCGCCGGATTGGTCAGCACATATTGCTCGGTCACCAAAGGTCCGGGGCGATAGCCGCCAGCCCCGCCCGCCTGCTTCGGCAAGGCCGCGGCTGCGGCGCCGATTGCCGCTTGCAGCCCCCCGGATGCGATGTTCCCCGGCGAGAAGTATTGCTTGTTGTAGAAGATCACGATCTGCGGGCGTTTCGCCGCGCGAATATCGCGTTCGAAGTTTTGAGGAATGAAGACGGCTGCGATCGCCGCACCGGAACGGATCGAATGCATGGCGCCATCGAGATCGGAAGACCGGCGAGCGACCGCGACGGAGGGAGCCGCATCTATGGTCTGGATGAACCGCAGCGACGTATCGGAATGGTCCAAGTCGACGACATCGACGTGCAGATTGCGCACCACCGCATTGCTGAACGTTGCCGTCAGGATGAAGAAGGCGAAGAGCGGGATCGCCAACACAAGCAGCAATGCCACGCGGTCGCGCCAGATCCAGACGACCTCGCGCGTGGCAACGCTTAGGATACCGGGCGCTGCGGGCCCAGACATCAGCGTCCCCCGCTCCATTGCAGATAGGCGCTCATGCCGGGGCGAAGCTCGGCAATCTTCTCGGTCGGATAGGCGCGCACCTCGAAGGTGCGAAGATCGAAATCGCCGGTCGCGCGGGTGGCGCGCCAGCCGGAATATTCGCCGCGCGTCGCGATCGTTTTGATTTCGACCGGAACCACGCGGTCGCCGAGGGCGGGAATACGGACATCCAGCTTGTCGCCGACCTTCAGACCCTTCACCAGGTCTTCCCGAAGATCGAAGCTTAGCCAGACGTCGCTGAGGTCGATCAGCGAGAGTAGCGGCACGCCGGGCGAGACGAACTCGCCGAGCTCGGCGCCGATCTGGTAGACCTGCGATCCGACCGGCGCCTTCACTGTCATTTCGTCGACCTGGGTGTTCAGCGTCGCGACCGCCGCCGTCGCCTTGTCGACATTCGCCTCTGCGATGCCGCGCTCCTCCTTGGTGTAACCGGCAACGGATTCGTCATAGGAAAGTTTCGCCTGTTCGAGACCGCGCCTTGCGACATCGAGCGATGCGGTCACTTCGTTCAACGTCTGCGTCGAGGCGACACCCTTGGTGGTCAGTTCGTTGGTGCGATCGTAAGTCTGCTGGGCAAGGACCAGATTAGCCTCTGCCGACGCGATCGCCGCCTTGCGTTGCGCGACGACTTCCTCGCGCGTGCCGGCATCGATGTGCGCAAGCTCGGCGACGGCGACCGCCCTCTCCGCTTGCGCCTGTTTCAGCTTGCTCAGGATCTGTGGGTTGTCGATCCTGACCAGCACCTGGCCGGCCGCCACGTTCTGGCCCCGCTCCGCCGGCCGCTCGCCGACGCGGCCGTCGACACGGGCGGCGATATCGATGCGGGTAGCATTCGCCTCCCCCTGAACCAAGAGGGGCTGCGGCTGGACCAGATACCACAACGATAGGCCGACGATCATGGCGACGGTGAGGGTGACGATCAGCGCAGCCGCGCGCGATGGACGGGGTCCGTCCGCACTTAGGTCGCCTGTCGGTGTGGGAGCGGGAGCAGAGCCGGAGGCGGCCGCGAGACCCTCCTCGGTCGCGTTGGAGTTACCTGTGGGAGACTGAACCTGCTCGTTCACCGCAACGCCCTCCGTTCACCCGGCACGCCGTGCCGCCCCACCTTACCTCACGCAACCCTTCGCGGTGAAGGCAGTTGTCGTGACAGCCGACCGGACAGGGCATGTACGCACGACGGATCGCCGAGCGTGAGAGCGACGCGCCAGAGGCGCGTCGCCCAGCCTAGCGTTTCCGTTTGCTTTCACGCAATTCCGGACGGAAAACCGTCACGCTTCTCCTGGAATTGCTCAACGGCTGGCTTATTTTTCGATGCCGCGGTCCTTGAAAGATTGATCGATCGCCTTGTCCACCTGAGCGCGGACACCTTCGATATTGAAGCTGGCAACGCGCTGGCTCGGAGGATACTTGACGAAGGTCTCAAGGAACGCAGCGCCCTGCAACTGACCCTTCACGAGCAGATAGTCGTTGCGCACGAGCCAATCGTTATACTGATCCGAAACGGTGTCGGCTCGCTCGTAAGGGTCCATGCGCAGATTGAACAGCTTCGGGAGACGCCAGGTGACGAACGGCGTCTGCCAGACCGCGAAGCCGCCGGGGGCCGGCTGCTCCTTGAAGACGACCTTCCAGTCGTCGAAGCGCGTTGCGACAAGCCCGCCGTCATCGTCGAAGTAGTAAAAATCGTGGCGCGCGCTTTCGCCCGACTTCCCCGTGAGATAATCGAGCTGGTTATATCCATCGAGATGGTTCTTGAAGGTCGTTTTGCTTCCGGCGGGCTGCCATCCATCGAGCAGCCGATCCTTGACATCGGCATCGCCGGCGGCCGCCAGCAACGTCGGGAACCAGTCGAGACCGGAAACCATGCCGTTCTTTACCTGGCCCGGCTGGATGTGCCCTGGCCAGCGGATCATGGCCGGAACGCGGAACGCCCCTTCCCAGTTGGTGTCCTTTTCGCTTCGGAACGGGGTGGTCGCCGCATCAGGCCAGGAAAACTGGTTCGGACCATTGTCCGTCGTGTAGACGACGATGGTGTTATCCTTGATGCCGAGGTCGTCGAGTGCCTTCAGCAGCTTGCCGACGTCGCCGTCATGCTCGATCATGCCGTCGGCATATTCATTGCCCGGCATGCCGCTCTGGCCACGCATGGAGCTACGGACGTGCGTGAACAGATGCATGCGGGTGGCGTTCATCCAGGTGAAGAAGGGTTTGTTCTGCTTGACTTGGCGGCCCATGAAATCGATCGCGGCTGCGGTCGTTTCGTCGTCGATCGTTTCCATGCGCTTCTTGTTCAGCGCCCCGGTATCCTCGATCTTTCCGTCTGAGAACGCCTTGATTACTCCGCGTGGATTGTAGGCCTTCAGAAACGCAGGATCGTCCTTCGGCCAATAGGGAGCCTCCGGCTCCTCCTCGGCATTCAGATGGTAGAGATTGCCGAAGAATTCATCGAATCCGTGATTGGTCGGCAGATATTCGTCCTTGTCACCAAGATGGTTTTTGCCGAACTGACCGGTGGCATAGCCGAGAGGTTTCAGCGCCTGCGCGATCGTCATGTCGCCGGGCTGCAGCCCGACGGGCGCTCCCGGCGCACCTACCTTGCAAAGACCTGTGCGCAAGCAGACCTGGCCAGTAATGAACGTCGAGCGGCCGGCCGTGCAACTGTTTTCCGCATAGTAGTCCGTGAACATCATGCCCTGTTGGGCGATGCTGTCGATATTCGGCGTCATGTACCCGGTAACGCCCATGGAGTACGCGCTGATATTGGTCTGCCCGATATCGTCGCCGAAGATGACGAGAATATTCGGCTTCGACGGGCTCCTGGCGGCGGGCGTCGTGGTGATAGCCTGCTGGGAATAGGCCGCCGATCCCAATGTCATGACAACGATTGCCGTCGCGGCGCGGAGGCTCTTTGAGAATGCGAAGTTCATGGCATTCTCCCAGTGATGTCGTGGCTCAACATTCCGTTCTCCTTTGGTCGGACAGTGCTCGGGTCGGCAGCGCTTCATCGATGCCTTGGCGCGTGGCTTGTGACCGTCGGAGACTGCGTCGGCATCTCACGAAGGGTAAGTACGTAACAGTAAATGAGACGGAATTTTCATCACTTGGGCTCGGCGAGTATCGTTGTTTCGACGCTTATCCGCTCGTGCGCCTCGTGAAACCGACATCAACGTGACAGCACCCATCCACCTCATCCGCGCCATGGCGAACTGGAAGCCGTGACGGCGCCGTCAATCGACCTTCGAGGAATCCCGCCAGGCGCGCTCGAACGGCAGCCGCCAGGCGTGCGGTGCGATAAGCTGGTGGATCGATTTCGGCCCCCAGCCGCCCTGATCGTAGAGGCGCACCGGCGGCGGATTATCCAGTAGCGGCTGCGAGACTTCCCAGAGCCGTTCGATGCCCTCGGCGGTGGTGAACAGCGTGTGGTCGCCGCGCATGGCGTCGAGGATCAGGCGCTCATAGGCCTCCAGGACTTCGCCGATCAGGCCGGTTTCACTCATGGCGAACTGCAGCGAGAGCTTGTCGAGCCGGAAACCCGGACCCGGGCGCTTGCCGTAGAAGGAAAGAGAGACCTTGGAAGCGTCGGCGAGGTCGAAGGTGAGGTGATCCGGTCCCTGAGCGCCGACGCCGGAACCCGCCGGAAACATCGATTTCGGCGGCTCGCGAAAGGCAATCGAGATGATGCGCTGCCCCTCGGCCAAGCGCTTGCCAGTGCGCAGGAAGAAGGGCACGCCCGCCCAGCGCCAATTGTCGATTGCGCATTTGAGGGCGATGAACGTATCGGTATCGCTTTCGGGATCCACACCCGGCTCTTTGCGATAGCCAATATATTGACCGCGCACCACGTCCCGCGGCTCGATCGGCAGCATGGAGCGGAACACCTTGTTCTTCTCCTCGGAGATCGGCGCTGGCTCGAGGGCGGTGGGCGGCTCCATCGCCATGAAAGCGAGAATCTGAAAGAGGTGGGTCACCACCATGTCGCGATAGGCGCCGGTGGTCTCGTAGAAGGCGGCGCGGGTGGATAGACCCAACGTCTCCGGCACATCAATCTGCACATGGTCGATGAAATTGCGGTTCCAGATCGGTTCAAACAGGCCGTTGGCGAAGCGGAAGGCCAGGATATTCTGCGCCGGCTCCTTTCCGAGGAAGTGGTCGATACGGAAGATTTGTTTCTCGTCGAACACCTCGTGCAGCTTCGTGTTCAGTTCCACGGCGCTGGCAAGGTCCGTTCCGAACGGCTTTTCCATGATGATACGGGAACGCTCCACCAGCCCGGCCTCGGCCAGAAGCTGCACGGCCGGGAGCGCTGCTTTCGGCGGCACGGACAGGTAGTGCACGCGCCGCGTCTCCGGCCCCATTGCCTCCTCAGCCCTATTGACCGCGTCCTTCAGGACGCTGGCGCCGCCCGCGATCGGTGCGTAATCGAGGGATGCAGCGAAAGCCTCCCATTCGGCCTGCGTGAACTTGCGGGTCAGGAACTTGTCCAACGAGTCGCGCGCAATGGTGCGAAAACCATCGACATCGATATCGTCGAGCGACACGCCAACGATCCGGCAGCCCGGGATTAAGCCGGCATTGATAAGGTGGAACAACCCCGGCAGCAGTTTACGCCGGGAGAGATCCCCCGTTGCACCGACGAGCACGACGACCTGCGGATAGCCGGGGCCGACCCGTGTGGAATTCTTGCGCAAAATATCCATCCCAGAATCTTCAATAGCACCCTGCGTGGGACGAGACCGCGACGGCACCAGCCCCGCGCCACCGCGAGGCAATTGCCCTCGTGCCCGAAGCCATCACGGCAAATCCTCACCCGATCCGAGGTTGAATAGAGGCATGGATTCCGAGGTCAATCAAGGGGCGAAAGCGGCCGCCTGGGATGCCAGTTGATTGCGGTGGCTCAAAATGATTTCGATGAGACGCGGGCGGCAGGCGAACGCGATGGGGGCCGAACGCAAGAAAGCCCGCCGGCTTTCTCTTGAGCGGGCTTTATGTTTGGTTTTGCTTGTTTTGGTTGAGGGGCAGGCAACCGGCGTTGTCTTCATGAGCTGAAATGTCTAATCTAACACTTCTCTCGCGAAGCAAACCATTGGCGGCGCTCCTTGCCTTGGGGCAGGAATCAAAACGCCCCCACGGGGGACCGTAGGGGCGGAATAAGTTTGGTTGCGGGGGCAGGATTTGAACCTGCGGCCTTCAGGTTATGAGCCTGACGAGCTACCGGGCTGCTCCACCCCGCGTTATGGTTATTTGGCAAAAGGGCGGCGTTTTTGSGGGCGTTATGCCGGGCATTTTGCCGTTTTTGTGAATGAGAAGATTTTGTTGCGTTTAGCAGACCTGGCAGTGACCTACTCTCCCGCGTCTTAAGACGAAGTACCATGGGCGCAGGGGCGTTTCACGGCCGTGTTCGGAAAGGGAACGGGTGCGGCCACCCCGCCATAACCACCACCACC
>NZ_JBFRDU010000022.1:0-96433 GCF_052113965.1 Rhizobium sp. RAF56 | reverse complement strand
CAGCCCACTCGCTTTCGCCCGCCTGGTGCGCGCAAACCTCATGCACCGCCGCCGCACCGACCTCCTCCTCAAGCCTCCGCCAGACCCGCCAGGCGACACCAGACAGATGGTGCTCAAATGGACCTGAATTTAAACCGGACAGCAGTGGCACAAGGCCGAGGATGACGCTGCATCGGAGCGAGGTTTGTGAAGAAGCGGCAGTTGCCAGCTGTCAACTCCACCTGCTGACAAATCCTCTTTCGTCATCATGCTCGGGCTCGTCCCGAGCATCTGCGAACGGTTCATTTTTTGAGACGCAGCAGACCCTCGACACACGGCCGAGGATGACGCCGCGATCGTAGGAAGCGCGCGGCGGCGCGGGGATGAACTTGACGGCGGCCCGCTCATTCGCGGCGATTGCCGGCTTTTTCCCCTTCCCCCAAACCATGCGATGCTTTTCCCCATGCCGGCGTGATTCGGGACCTTTCGCCCCATTTGTTAATTTCCGTTAACCAAAAAAACCTTGACGCGACTCGGGGCATCCTTCACCTTTTTACGGAATTTCATGCAGATTTTTCGTTTCAGCGTTACTGATTGCAGATTCTGTTAGCGGTTCAAGCTGGCGTATTTACGTGGAGAGAGAATCGCGAAACATTAGCCGCCTCAGCTTAGTCTAGGGGTTGCTCTCGTGACCAGGGGGCGGTGATCGGAAATGCCGCGGCGATAACAGGGCGAAGGAGTGGGGTTTATGGCGGTTGTTGCCGAACGGGCGGCGGAGTGGCAGACGGAGGCGGTTCTGGAACGCAGCGGGACATCGATGCCGGCGGATGAAGCGATCGCGCTCGATGCGCGCGCGCTCTCCGACCAGCTGAAGGCCATGCGCGAGCGGTTGTTCCCGCCGACGGCGCAAAAGAGCCTGCGTGGTTTTTCCTCTGGCGAGGCAGCAAAGCTGATTGGCGTTTCCGACGGCTATCTGCGCCAGCTTTCCTTAGCCGGCGAGGGACCGCAGCCGGACACCGGCGTCGGCGGCCGCCGGTTCTATTCGCTCGCCGACATCAACGCGCTGAGACGCCATCTGGCCGACCAGGCGCTGGCCAAGGGCAATGTCGCCAAGGCACGGTCCTACATGAAATGGCGCGATGCCGGGCGCGGCGAGCATCTGCAGGTCGTTTCCGTCACCAATTTCAAAGGCGGCTCGGGCAAGACCACCTCCTCCGTGCATCTCGCCCAGTACCTCGCGATGACCGGCCACCGGGTGCTGGCCGTCGATCTCGATCCGCAGGCTTCACTGTCGGCCCTCTTCGGCTACCAGCCGGAGCTCGATCTTACCGGCAACGACACGCTTTACGGCGCCATCCGCTATGACGGCGAGGCGCGGCCGCTGAAGGACATCATCCGCAGCACCTATTTCGACAGGCTCAATCTGGTGCCGGGCAATCTTGAGCTGCAGGAGTTCGAGCATTCGACGCCGCAGGCGCTGGCAGCACGCCAGAATGGCGCCGAGGCAGGTCCCCTCTTCTTCGCCCGTGTCCAGGCAGCGCTGCAAAGCGTCGCCGACGACTATGACGTCGTGGTGCTCGATTGCCCGCCGCAGCTTGGCTATCTGACGCTTTCCGCGCTCTGCGCCTCCACCTCTGTCATCGTCACCGTGCATCCGCAGATGCTCGACGTCGCCTCGATGAACCAGTTTCTGTTCATGACAGCCGACCTGCTCGGCGTCGTGCGCGAGGCGGGCGGTGAATTGAACTTCGATTTCCTGCGCTATCTCGTCACCCGTTTCGAGCCGAACGACGGTCCGCAGGCGCAGATCGTCGGCTTCATGCGCTCGCTCTTCGGCGAGCGGGTGCTGACCTCGGCGATGGTGAAATCCACGGCCGTGTCGGATGCCGGGCTGACCAAGCAGACGCTTTACGAGGTCGGTCGCGAAAATTTCACGCGTGCCACCTACGACCGGGCGCTGGAGTCGCTCAACGCCGTCAACGGCGAGATCGAGGCCTTGATCCACGCGGCATGGAGGCGCTGAGACCATGGTCGGCGGCAACCGCAAGAACGAATTGAAGGCGCTGTTTGCAGGCGGACCGATGAAGCCGACGCCCCAGCCGACGGCCGCGCCAGAGACCAAATCCGCGACGCCGGCACAAACCGGGCAGGGCGAGTTGACAGCTGTCAACTCCGCTCCGGCCAGCGCTACCGTCGCCCCGGTGTCTTCGGGCGATGTCCCCCGCGCGGCGTCCGGCGCCGTGCGCGCCATGGGCCTGACGCTCGGCGCGATCTCGCGGGAAGCCGAAGAGGCGCGCCATCTGCGACAGGCGCTGACGGACGGGGAACGCGTCGTCTCGCTCGATCCGTCATTGATCGACGGCTCCTTTGTCAGCGATCGCCTCAGCGAGGCGGAGCGCGACGACGGCGATTTCCTCGGCCTCGTCGAAAGCATCCGCGAGAATGGCCAGCAATCGCCGATCCTGGTCAGGCCGCATCCTGACAGGGAAGGCCGCTATCAGACCGCTTACGGGCACCGCCGCCTCAGGGCCGTCGCCCGTCTCGGTCGCCCGGTCAAGGCGATCGTGCGCGCGCTCTCCGACGACGATCTGGTGTTGGCGCAGGGCAAGGAGAACGCCGAGCGGCGGAACCTCTCCTTCATCGAGCGGGCGCTGTTTGCGAAGGCGCTGGTTGCGCACGGCTTCGACCGCAAGGTCGCGGGCGATGCGCTCGCCGTCGACAAGACCGAGCTGTCGCGCCTGCTGCAGGTGGCCGACGCCATCCCCGAGCAGATCGTGCGCGGCATCGGCCCGGCGCCGAAGGCCGGCCGGCCGCGCTGGATGGCGCTCGGCGCGCTATTGGCCGGCGAGGGGCGGCGCATCATCGCAATCGAGGAGCTGGGCGGCGACGCCTATCGCGCCGCCGACAGCGACCGGCGCTTCGCCATGCTCTTTGCCCGGTTAAGCATCAAGCCGCAGCCGGCGGCGGCTGCCGAGGAATTGAAGGACGCGAAAGGCAAGGTGTTTGCCCGGGTGAAGCGCGAAGGACGCGCGGCGCGAATCGATTTTGCGCCCGGTGTCGATCCAGCTTTCATCGATGAGGCGGCGGCGCTCCTGGCGGAACGCTACGCGGCCTTCGCCGACGGAACAAAGAAATAAGGGTTTGCGGGGGCTCCCGGCGCTGCCGGCTCCCGCAAGAGAAGCGAAACGAGCAAGGAAAGGAACACGAGAGCAAGAAAAAAGGCCTCCAAAACGTTGCCATTCAGGAAGCCCTCTTCAATGTAGCAATTCGAGAGAATCACTTCCGAAGGTCAAAGTCAAGAGTCGGCGAGCCATTCGCATGCCGGCAAGGGTGATTGATTCTCATCCGCGCATATTCTCCGAGCTCGCTCTGGGTTCGGACCGAGGATGCGTGGGTTCAAAGGGTTAACGGCATCTTAACGCGCCTTCGCAAACGCGTCGCTGCCGCCATGCGATCAATTTCCCATCCATGATACCAGCGCCAGGCCGGATCCAACTCCGCCGCTTTGCGCCATGGATTTGCTTTGCCTTCCGATATCGGCGTTTTCCGGCCGCTTGCCTCTGTCGAAGGGGATAATAAGGATGGAGAGACTGGCAACGACGCCGTTCGGCGGCGCGCGTATGCGTGCGGAAATTTTTGCCCTGCAGACCAAGGTCGCCAGGCGCCAGCAGGCGCTGAGGGAAGGGCAGGGGGGTAACGACCAGGGCGCGGCCGACAAATGGCAGCTCTTCCGGGCGCTGACGGAGGCGCGCATGGTTTACGGTCTATCCGACCGCGCCATCGCCGTCCTCGAGGCGCTGGCGAGCTTCCATGGCGAGCGTGTGCTCGATGGCGGAAAGCCGATCATCGTCTTTCCCTCGAACGCAGAGCTTTCGCTACGCACGCGCGGCATGTCCCCGGCGACGCTGAGGCGGCATCTGGCGCAGCTGGTGGAGGCGGGGCTGCTCCTGCGCCGCGACAGCCCGAACGGCAAGCGCTTCTGCCGCCGCGGCGATCACGGCGAGGTGGAGGAGGCCTTCGGCTTCGATCTGGCGCCGTTGGCGCTTGCCGCCGCCGATATTCACGCCACCGCCGATGCCGTCCGTGCAGAGCAGAAGGCAATCGATCGGCTGCGCGCCGAAATCACCATTCACCTTCGCGACATTTCCAAGCTGATCGAGGCGGGGCTTTCGGAACGCCGCTCGGGCGACTGGCTCGCTCTCGCAGACCGGCTCCAGGGGCTTTCGGGCAGAGTGAGGCGCAACGCCGCGCTCGCCGAGATGGAAGCGCGCCGCGACGGGCTGGTGCGGCTTCGCGCAGAGACCGAGGAAGCCTACCTCAACTCTCTCACAAACGAAGAAATGAGCGCCAATGACTACCTTTCTGAGCGCCATATTCAGAATTCAAACACAGACCAGTCTTTTGAACTAACCGGCCAAGAAAAGGACGAGGCGGAAGCGGCTGATGATGGCGCAAAAACCGCGCCGGAGGTGAAGTCGGCGGGCGTGACTCTTGCCAAGTTCCTGAAACTCTGCCCGCAGATCAGCGACTACGCCCGCGGCGGCATCAAGACCTGGCGCGAGGCGATCGAAACCGCCGACCTCATCCGCTCCATGCTCGGCGTCTCGCCGGATGCCTGGGCGCGGGCGCGCGCCGCCATGGGCGATATCGCCGCCGCCGTCACGATCGCGGCCATTCTGGAACGCGCCGAGGCGATCCGTTCGCCCGGCGGCTATCTCAGGGACCTCACGCGCAAGGCCGAAGCCGGCAATTTCACGCTTGCCCCGATGCTTGCCGCGCTGGAGCGGGAGGGAAGGGGGTGATGACGTGTTAGCCAGCCTTGTTGGGAAGCTTCGCCAGCGCGCGAAGAACGGCCGCGGAATCGGTCAGGGCGCCCCAGACGCCGTATTCGATCGTGACCATGTGCAACGCCGCTTCATGCGCATACTGATCGCCGCTCGCACAGGCGTCCGAAATGGTCAGGCACTGAAAATTGCGGTCACAGGCTTCGCGCAGCGTCGCATGCACGCAGACATCGGTGGTGCAGCCGGAAAACATCAGATGCGTGATGCCCTGGGCGCGCAGCACGTGCTCGAAATCGGTGTAGGTGAAGGCGCCGTTGCAGGTCTTGTCGACGACGATATCCTCGGACCTGACATCGATGTCCGGGACGATCTCGAAACCGGGGCTGTCGCGCAACAGCACGTTCGTCCCTTCGAGGCCGGATTGCTTGCGGCGCCATTTCTCGTAGGGCGTCATGTCGGCCATATCGGCGCGGTAGCCCTGGCGGGTGTGAACGATACGGATGCCGACGCGCCGGCAGGCTTCGATGAGATTGCCCACGACCGGCAGGATTTGCCTGAGCGGTGCCGGATCGTAACCTTGCCTGGCGAAATACCCCGTCGTGGACAGGAAATCCTCCTGCAAATCGATGACGACGAGCGCGGTCGAGCTCGCGTTCAGGTTGCCGTCATAGGGGTAGTCGAACGGGGTGGCGCTTATCATCGGAATCTCCTCTTTGCGGCGGTATAGCAGGTCTTGGCGACCGTTAAAGTTAGTGATTGCTAATATTTAGACTTGCCGAAATTTAATGCGGGGATGGATGAAAGACGCGAAAAATCGCTTCACAGCGCAAAAAGTTTCGATAGTTTGGCCCCGAAGCCACCAGGCTTTTCCGACAGAGGATGGAACATGAAAAAACTGCTTATGATGACAGCCGCCGCCGTTCTGGCGATGGCGCCGATCGCGTTTGCCGCGGACGCTGAAATCACCATTGCCACGGAAGGCGCATATCCGCCCTTCAACTTCACCAAATCCGACGGTACGCTCGCCGGTCTCGACGTCGACATGGCGAATGCCCTTTGCGACGCCATGAAGGCCAAGTGCAAGATCGTCTCGCAGGACTGGGACGGCATGATCCCGGCGCTGATGGCCAAGAAGTTCGATGCCATCATCGCGTCGATGAGCATCACCGAAGAGCGCAAGCAGAAGATCGACTTCACCAACAAATATTACACGACGCCGCTCGCCGTCATCGTGCCCAAGGACAGCAAGCTTACCGGCGTGTCCGCCGCCGACATGAAGAGCAAGGCCGTCGGTGCCCAGGGCTCGACGACGCAGGGCAACTATGCGACCGACGTCTACGGCAAGGGCGGCGCCGACGTGAAGCTCTATCCGACCCAGGATGAGGCCACCGCCGACCTGCAGAACGGCCGCATCGACGCGCTGATCTCCGACAAGTTCGTGGTTGTCGACTGGTTGAACAACGCCGGCAAGGATTGCTGCAAGATGCTCGCCGACGTGCCCGGTACCGAAACCGAAGCCGGCATCGGCATCCGCAAGGGCGACGACGCGCTGCGCGAAAAATTCAACAAGGCCATCGACCAGATCGTCGCCGACGGCACCTACAAGCAGATCGTCGCGAAGTACTTCCCCTTCGACATTTATTGATATCGCACAACCGCCCGGCATCTGCCGGGCGCCTTTTATCGCCCTGCGCCGACGAGGTGCGGGGCTTTTTTTAAGTGCTTCTCAGCCAGGGCTATGCAGGTAGCAGAAGTAAGCTGCGCTATCACTACCGTTTGGTTGAAATGACGGCGTTTACCAAACGTTTACCATAAGGCCCAGTGCTCGGTCATTGGGCGGACGGCGGGTAAGTGGGGCAGATTCGGTGGCGCTGCTTGTTTAGTGGGCAAGCTTGTCGGCGGCGCTGCGGGATTTACCCAATATTCAGGCGAGCGCGAGGATTGTGGTCGAAAGCGGCGGGATCGGCTGCTCTCCAGCGCGCAGGCCAAGCCGGTCTCCGAGGTAGTGGTAAAAGGACAGCCCGAGCTTCTGGCAGGTCTTCATCAGGCCAAGCATGACGTCGCGCGCAACACGGCCGTCGTGCTCATTGTGCCGCCGGAGATTTTTCGTTTCGTGACGAAGGCCCACAGGTCATTTTCCGATGCGTTGGTGTGCAGAGGGATGCCGGGATGATCGAGCACCTTCAGCAGCTCGTTCTTCCGTCGACGCAGCCGCCCGAGCAGCTTGTCGAGCGGCTCGTAACCAGTGCGCGGGGTAAAGATCCGGTCGAACCGTCGTCGGAACGCAGGGACAGCCTGTGGTGAAAGATCCTGCTTGTAGGCTTTCAACGCCTTGTAGAAGCGCCACATGAGATCGCGGACCATCGTGAGCAACCGCTGCTCCTTCGCGGTAGCCGGCATCAGCTTCTGCACAAGGTGCTCGGCGTGATGGTATGGACGCCCCCTTCCGCCGGTGGTCGCGGCGGCGGATAGTAGGCCGTCGTCAACGAGGGGATTTATCATGCAAGCTCACGTCAGTGTTGTTGGTCTCGATATCGCAAAGTCTGTCTTTCAGGTTCACGCCGCCGATGCGACCGGAAAACTCGTCATGCGCCGAAAGCTCAAACGAGCGGAGGTAGAAACGTTTTTTCGCAGCCTACAGCCCTGTCTGGTTGCGCTCGAAGCATGCCCAGGCTCTCATTTCTGGGCACGTCTTCTGCGAGACATTGGCCATGATGTTCGGCTTTTGCCCGCGCAGTATGTCAGGCCGTACGTCAAAACTAACAAGAGGCGATGCGGCTGATGCGGAGGCGATATGCGAAGCGGTCACTCGGCCGACCATGCGGTTCGTTCCGATCAAAGAAGAGATGCAGCAGGAAGTTCTGATCCTGCACCGGGTCAGACAAATGCTGATTCACCAACGAACACAGCTGATTAATGCAATCCGCGGACACCTCACAGAATTCGGCATTATTGGCCCTACTAGGGCTCATAACATTGGAGTTTTGACTGAGCTCATTGAAGACGGGGAATGCGATGAGCTTCCTGCCGTAGCCCGCCATGCTTTGCGCTATCTTGTCGAGCAACTCCGCGAGGTTAAAACGAAGCTCTTTCGGATAGGCCGAGACCTTATAGCGGTGGTGAGACGAAGCGAGGCATGCCAGCGACTGATGACCATTCCCGGCGTTGGTGTCGTCACAGCCACCGCTTTGGTTTCCTCGATGAGAGAACCATCGGATTTCAGATCCGGCCGCCATTTTGCAGCTTGGCTCGGACTCGTTCCAAGCCAACATTCTACTGGCGGCAAGGAGAGGCTTGGAGGGATAAGCAAGCGCGGCGATGGTTATCTACGAACGCTTTTAATCCATGGAAGCCGCAGCGTCATGCGGTGGCGTAGCCACTCTTGGGATTGGCTAGCAAAGCTCCTTGGCCGGCGGCCAGCAAATGTGGCCGCAGTGGCTATCGCCAATAAAACGGCCCGCGTAATCTGGGCACTGCTGCGGTTCGGCGGAACTTTTGGGCATCCCGGGGAGGGTGCCACGATGAAAAGCGCATAGTCAGAATTCGACCTCGTCGGGTCGATGCGGGTGCGAGGGTAAAGAGCGAGTGATGGCAAAACCGGGCTAACGGGAACCAGTTGATCCCGCTGGGTGCATCGAACTTCGAGTTCGTCCGCGTGATTGGGAACTGGTTTGCGGATCTACCATCAGGGCCGTTGTCGCAAGTTGCGGCAAATTGAAGAGGCCGAATAGATGACTGCAGCCGCAGGTATCGCCATTGTTGCCAAGTTATCCCTTGCAAAGTCGGGGGCGTCCATAGATGAACCCAACACAGCGCATGATTGCCGACACGGAACTGGCCGGCGTCGGAGGGGAGCCGTTTCTTTGCCTCCCTGGACCGAATCATGATTTGCCCGGTCTTAGGAATCCCTGCGACGACCAGCAGGATTCAACGCGCCGGTTATGCACACTTTCTATGTGCTGGCGCTGAAGTGCTGCCACCGATTTCGCCCCACGTACGGACGGCGGTGGACGGGCCTTCGAATTTCATGATTGCCGGCGCATTTGCCCGTTTCGGGGAAGTAAAAGCTTCGGTTTGCCTGATCATGCTCAAAAAGCCGGATTATCTGCTCCTGTGGTTCGCCAAGGTCGGGCTCGTCAGCATTTCGGAGCACAACCGGGGCTGATCCATACCGCGTCCTCCGCGTGCGGGATCCGAGACCTTAAAGGGGAGGAGCCAGACTGCGCGCAAACTCTAACGGCTTACCAGGACTGCGCCGCCATCCGCCGTCACCCCCGGACTCGATCCGGGGTAGAGCGCGCAAGTCCTTGCGCGCAAAAACTGTTTCTCGCCGCCGACGCGGCGCGGCTGGATCCCGGCTCAAGGCCGGGGATGACGGACAGAACGGACAACGCTCGCAAAAAAGACTGCTTTGTCAGCAGCCTGACCCCTCCCTATAAGGGGGAGGGGTCAGGCTGCATCATCGGCGAAGCCTAGTATTGGCGGAAAACACGGGCGGCTAGACTAGGTGCACGCCGCTATTGCATCGTATCGCAGGCCTTCATCATTTCGGTTTTCTTCGTGTCGTCGGTCTCCATTCCGGCTTTCTGCATGCAGTCGGCCTTGGTGCCGGCTTTCATCGCGCCGCCCTTCATCGCGTCCGACGACTTCATCATCGTCTCACTCTTCATCGTGTCTTTCTTCATGACGTCTTCCGCCCGTGCGGCGCCTGCGACGGAAACGCCGACGACAAGCGCGCAGACGGCGAGGCTGGAGATGAGTTTTGTCATTGGATACTCCTCGGATCGCTCTGACATGTCCGCCGGCGGAGTGCCGATGGCTCACAACTATCCGTTCGGCGCCGGCACTGAGACGTTACAGCTTCACGCTTATGTGATACGCGAAAACCGGGACGAATATTCTTCGCCTGCCTTGTAACCGCTTGCCGTTTTCAGCGAATGGATGCTTGAGAGCATGACGACTGCACATTCGGAAGAGGCCTTGAAGGCACTGATGCTCAAATCCCTCGACGGGGATGAGGTGGCCTATAGGCGCCTGCTCGGTGCGCTCAGATATCTGCTGGTCGGCTACTACAGCCGCAGAATGGGCGGCGCGTCAAATGCCGACGTGGAGGATCTGGTTCAGGAAACGCTGTTGGCGCTCCATAGTCGCCGGATGACGTTCGATCGCGAACGATCGTTCACGGCCTGGTTCTTTTCGATCGCGCGCTACAAGCTCATCGACCATCGCCGCGGTCGCGGCGGGCGTGGGATGCTGGAGACGGAGTTGCAGGACGATATCGAAAGCGACTTCAGCGAGGACGCCGTTGCCGCGCGACTGGATATCGACCGGCTGCTTGCCGCTTTGCCGAAGGCCCAGCAGGAGCTGATCCGGCAGGTGAAGATCGAGGGGCAGTCGATTGCCTTTGCCGCCGGTCGGACCGGCCAGTCGGAGGGGGCCGCAAAGGTCAGTCTCCACCGGGCCATCAAGGCGCTCGGCGAGAAATTGAAAGGTGGCGCATGACGACCACGGACGACCTCGTTGAACGGTTGGCGCGCGACCTTCGGCCGTTGCCGCGGCACGCGCTCGCGAAAACATTCCTGATCGGCGTGCTATCGGCGCTTGTGGTTTCCCTGGGGTTGATGTTGGTGCTTGTGGGGCCTCGGCCCGACATGGCGCTCGCGATGCAGCAAGCGGCATTCTGGATCAAGAGCGCCTACAACCTCCTGCTGGCCATCGCCGCCTATTTCGCCATGTATCGCCTGGCGCGTCCGGAAGGCACGCAAGGGCGGTTTTTCTTCGTCGCGGCGGCGATCGTGGCGGTCATGATCGTGGCGGCGATCGTTCAGCTCGCGGCCTCGGCGGCCTACCGGCCCATGCTCCTTGGGCACTCCGCACTTCGCTGCCCGTTTCTGATAATTGGGTTTGCGCTGCCGGTTTTCGTCGGCAACCTCTGGGTTCTGCGCAAAGCCGCACCCACCGACCTGAAGCTTGCCGGCCTGGTGTCGGGTCTTGCCGCGGGCGCCGGCGGTGCCTGGGTCTATTCCTGGTTCTGCACGGAAAGCGGCATGCCCTTCGTGCTGATCTGGTATTCGCTCGGGATCATCCTGTGCGGTCTTTTCGGCCGATGGGTCGGGCCCCGGCTGCTGCGGTGGTAGAGCGTCAGAACGGGGGCGTTTGGTAGATCCGGTTCACCAGTTTGAGACTGCGATCCGGCTGAAGGATATAGGTTTCGACCACTTCCCGTCCCCAGTTATCGGTGAAGGTATGCTGCATTCGGGTGCCGATCGGCGACAGCGTGAGCTTCGTTCTCGGCTGTCCGCCGTAAGTGATGCTTCCGGGGATGGGCTGCAAAGGCTCGGACGTCCCGCCGTTGCACGAAGCGAGAATGAGCAAGCAGGCCAGTGAACAAACATGCCGTCGCATCTCGATCCTTTCGTGGGGATCGACGGGGCAATACCCGGCCGAGCCCATGGATGTGTCACATGAGGATCTATGTCGCGGGCAAAGCCCGACAAGGCATCACGCCCGAACGGGATGACGGCGGCAGGACAGGGTGAGCGCGAACGCCCTGGACGCTCCCGTTGATCGACGGCCTCTCTCCGCACGCGCCGTCATCCTCGACCTTGTGTCGAGGATCTGTTCCGTGTCGATAAAATCAATCGGTTGCAGATGCTCGGGTACAGGCCCGAGCGTGACGAAAGAGCGGCCTTTCCGGCAGTCTGAAGCACCTCAGGCGCTCTTTGATTTCTTGGCCTTCGACGTATTCAGCTCCACGGCGGCGCGGATGAGTGCCTTCAACGCCTCTTCGTCGATCTTGTCGTCCTCATGGATATCGATGGCGCGCCGGGTGTTGCCTTCGAGGCTGGAGTTGAAAAGGCCTGCGGGATCGTCGAGAGAGGCGCCTTTGGCAAAAGTGAGCTTCACGACCGCCTTGTAGGTCTCGCCGGTGCAGATGATCCCGGCATGCTCCCACACCGGCACGCCTCTCCATTTCCACTCCTCGACGACGTTGGGGTCGGCCTGCTTGATCAGGGCCCGAACGCGCGCGAGGGTCTTGCCGCGCCAGTCGGCGAGTTCCTCGATCCTCTGATCGATCAGCTGGGTGGGCGGCACGCCGCCTTCCTCCTTCGAGCCAGTAGCCTTCATGCTTGCTGTCGCTTTCTTCATGGTTGCTCGTCCGTCTGAGTTGAGTGTCTATTGTTAGCCGGCTCCGTGCCAGTCTCGGGCATCGGCGATCGATGCGGGAATTTATCCCAAGGTGTCGGATATGCATCACGCATTTCGATTGCCCAACACAACGCAGAACTGGTTTATTAACTGGAGCATTAGCCGGAAGCAGACTTAGGGCTTAGCAGGCGAGTGGGACGACAAAGATGACTGAACAATTTGAGTTTAAGCTCGTGTTTGCCCTGCCCAAAGGGGAGAATGATCCTATCGAACTATCCAACGTTGTATTTGAAGCTGGCTTTCACGGTGCTCTTGTTGGTACCGGCATTACTGGACTTCTCGCGGTGGAGTTCGGAACCGAGGCGGATAATGCCGCGGATGCTGTGCTTGAGGCTGCTCGCGCGCTTTTGAAGCATCTCCCCAGCGGTACGCAACTGCGAGAGACCGCCCGGATCTCGTAAGTCTTGCGGATGTTGTGCGCTGGCGACACTGGCGTCCGTGGCAACGCGGAATTTGCAAAGCGGTTGCCAGCGCCAAGAGGTCGTCCTACCGTGATCTTGACCGCCGCCCGGCAAGGCATGATGCCTCATCTCGTTGGCGGGGCCGATAGGCCGCGGAGGTGACGATGAGTGCGGTAGCTGTTCTCGTGGCCGGCGCGGGGCCGGTCGGGCTGACCATGGCGCTGGAGTTGGCGCGTTTCGGAGTGTCTGTGCGCGTCGTCGACAAGGGCGCGATGCGCACCGACAAGTCCAAGGCGCTGGCGATCTGGAGCCGGACGCTGGAGCTTCTCGAGCGCAGCGGCGCGGCGGATGCCTTCGTCGCCGCCGGGCGGAAGATCTCGGCGGTCAATCTTCGGGCGGGCCACGAAGAGATCGCCCGCGTCACGCTCGACGGGCCGCAAACTCCCTATCCGTTCATGCTTTTAATTCCCCAATCGGAAACCGAACGGCTGCTTGAAGCCGAGCTTGAGACCTATGGGGTGTCCGTCGAACGTCAGACGGAACTTAGCGATTTCGCCCAGGATACTGGTGGCATCACCTGCCATCTCGCCCATCCGGACGGCCGCAAGGAGAGTGTCGCGGCGCAATGGCTGATCGGCTGCGACGGCGCCCATTCCTTCGTCCGCCATGCGCTCGGCGTCAGCTTCGACGGCGAGACGCTGGCGACCGACTTCCTGCTGGCCGATGTCCATGTGGCGGGTGCCGGGCTGCCGGACGACGAGCTTTCGGCCTTCTGGCACGAGGACGGCGTCGCCATGTTCTTCCCGATCGAGGCAGGCCGCTTTCGCCTCAGTGCCGATCTTGGACCGGCGGCGGCCGGCAGGCCGGAGCCGACCCTTGCCGAGGCGCAGGCGCTGGTCGACCGCAGGGGGCCGGGCGGGCTGACGCTTGCCGATCCGATCTGGCTCACTTCCTTTATCATCAACGAGCGCAAGGTTTCCGACTATAGCGTCGGCCGCGTGTTTCTCGCCGGCGATGCCGCGCATGTCCATAGCCCGGCCGGCGGGCAGGGGATGAACACCGGCATGCAGGACGCGTTCAACCTTGCCTGGAAGCTCGCGATGGTGACGTCCGGCCGCGCCGCGCCGGAACCGCTGCTGTCGAGCTACACGCCGGAGCGTGGCCCGGTAGCCGCCGACGTGCTTGCCGATAGCGGCCGGCTCACCCGCATCGCCACCACAAGGAACCGTGTGCTGCAGGAGCTGCGCAATTTTGCCGCCCACCATTTCCTCGGCCTTGCCGCCACCCGCCATGCGCTCGCCGAGCGGCTGTCGGAAGTGTCTGTGGGCTATCCCAAAAGCCCCCTCAATCTGAAGGCGACGCATGGCCTCAACGGCCCCGCACCCGGCGCGCGGATCCTCGCCGGCGCCCCGTACGGAAAAGAAAGCCCGCCACGCTTCGCGCTGCTTGCCGCCGACGAGGCCGAGGCCGGAGCGTTTGCGCGAGACCATGCCGCGCTGGTCGATCCAACAATCCGCACGCCGCCCGATCCGAACGGCATCTGGCTCGTGCGCCCCGACGGCTACGTCGCCGCCGTCGCCTGGAGAGGCGAGTGGACCTGCATGAACACCTATCTCAAGCGGCTCGCGGGCTAGTTCAGCCGCGCGTCATTCCTGTCGGGTAGACGACATGACAATCACCGCGCCCGCACCGCATCCGCCAACAAGCGCCGCAGCGCTTGTCATTGCCGCGTGCTGCGCCAAATCCAGGACAAAGCAAAGAGGAAGGCGGCATGGCGGAGGAGCGCAAGGCGGCGCGGGTGACGATCCGGGGGAGGGTGCAGGGCGTCAGCTTTCGCGTCTGGACGAGCCGAGAGGCGGCGGCGCTTGGCCTCACCGGCTGGGTGCGCAACGAGCCGGACGGTTCCGTCGCCGCATTGATCGCGGGGCGACCGGCGGCGGTGACAGAGATGCTTGAACGCTTTCGCGAGGGGCCGCCTAACGCTGCCGTCGCCGATGTCGCCTCGGAATTCGTTGTCGCGGAAGATGTGCCGCCCGGTTTCCACATCACGGGGTGATGGAGCTTTCAAGGTCGTGGAACTTTTTTCTGACCTAGCCGTTGTCGTGCCGGGTGAATCGCGGAATTGCTTCGCAGCGTGCCCTGCATTGCATCTCAAGGGGGAATGCATGCAACAGGGGTTAACAAGGTCCAACCTGGCGACGGCGCTGAGGCGCTGCGCTTTCGTTCGCCCGCCAAGTCGGGGCGAACCTCTGTTATGACCAGGGCATCCGAAAGTTTTAATGTTTTTGGAACCGAACTCTTCGCTGCCGACACGCGCGAAACCGCGCGTCAGAAGCTTGCCCGCATCACGTTCGATTCCATGGCGCAGTTCGTCGGGCTTCTCGACACACGGGGCAACGTGATCGAAATCAACCGGGTGGCGCTCGAGACCGCCGGGACGGCGCTTTCCGAGATCGAAGGCAAGCCTTTCTGGACGACCTTCTGGTGGCAGGCATCCGAGGAGATGCGCGAGGCACTTCGCACGAAGATCCAATCCGCCGCGAGCGGCGATCGCATGCGTTGGGACGCCAAGATCCGCGGACATGCCGACGGCGACATGGTCGCCATCGAGGCGACGCTGATGCCGCTGAAGGACGAGCGCGGCCGCGTGCGGTTCATCACCTTCGAGGCGCGCGACCTAACCGCCGGAAGAGCGGAGGAGCGCGAGATCGGCCGCCCCGACGGTGAGGGGACGACGTCTTCCCAGGTGCAAACGCGGGCGGAGCATACGCGGCTGATCAGAGAGGAAGCGCGGGTCCTGGAAATCCTGAACCGCGTCGGCATGACAGTTTCGGCCGAGCTCAATCTCGACCGCGCGGTGCAGGTGGTGACCGATGCCGCCACCGAGATCACCGGGGCCGCCTTCGGCTCCTTCTTCTACAACGTGCTCGACGAGCAGGGCGAGAGCTACATGCTCTATGCGCTCTCGGGCGTGCCGCGCGAGGCCTTTTCGCGATTTCCGATGCCGCGCAACACCGCCGTCTTCGCCCCCACCTTCAAGGGCGAGGGGGTGGTGCGCTCCGACGATATCCTTGAGGATCCACGGTATGGCAAGCACGCGCCATACTATGGAATGCCGAAGGGGCATTTGCCGGTGCGCAGCTATCTTGCCGCCCCCGTGCTGTCGCGCTCGGGCGAAGTGCTCGGCGGTCTCTTCCTCGGACATCCCGAGCCCGGCGTCTTCACCGCCGCCGCCGAGCGGCTTGTCACCGGGATTGCCGTGCAGGCGGCGATCGCCATCGACAATGCGCGGCTCTTCCAGGCCGCGGAACGGGAGGTCGCCGAGCGGCGGCGCGCCGAAGTCGCACTCCAGCAGCTCAACGCCACGCTCGGCGAGCGCGTTGCCGAGGAGGTCCGCGAGCGCGCCAAGGCCGAAGACCAGTTGCGCCAGGTGCAGAAGATGGAGGCCGTCGGCCAGCTCACCGGCGGCATCGCCCACGACTTCAACAACATGCTTGCCGTCATCGTCGGCGGTCTCAATCTTTTGCAGCGAAAACTCGCCAAGGGCGACATGGATGTCGGCCGCTTCATCGAGGGGGCACTCGAGGGCGCGCAGCGCGCGAGCGCGCTCACCAAGCGCCTGCTGGCCTTCTCCCGTCAGCAGACGCTGGAGCCTGAGCCGATCGATCTCAACGGCATGGTGCTCGGCACGCGCGACCTTCTGATGCGCACGCTCGGCGAGCATGTTCACATCAAGACAGCGCTGGAAGTCGATCTCTGGCAGGTGAAGGTCGATCCGGGGCAGATCGAAAACACCATCCTCAACCTTGCCGTCAACGCGCGCGACGCCATGCCCGACGGCGGTGCGCTGACGATCGGCACCTCTAACCTCGGGCTCGACGATCGCCAAGCCGCGGAGTTTGCCATTTCCCCGGGTCCCTATGTGCTGCTGGTCGTTGCCGATACCGGCTTCGGCATGGCGCCCGACGTGATCGCCAAGGCCTTCGAACCGTTCTTCACCACCAAGGAGGTCGGCAAGGGCACCGGCCTCGGTCTCAGCCAGGTCTATGGCTTCGTGCGGCAATCGGGCGGTCACGTTCAGATTGAATCGCAGCCGGGGAGCGGCACGGCGGTGCGCATCTACCTGCCGCGCCACGAGGGAGCGGCGCAAAAAGCCGGGATTACGGGCGCCGACTGCCACGGCCTGCCCGGCGAGGTCGTCATGGTCGTCGAGGACGAGGCGCAGGTGCGCGCGATCTCGGTGGAAGCGCTGAAGGAGCTCGGGTATGGGGTGATCGAGGCGGCGGGCCCTGGCGAAGCGCTCCGCCTCCTGGAACAGGGCCAGCCAGTTTCGCTGCTCTTCACCGACGTGGTCATGCCGGATATGTCCGGCCGGGAGCTCGCCGATCGCGCCCGCGACAGGCTTCCGGGCCTGAAGGTCCTCTATACCAGCGGCTATGCGCGCAACGCCATTCTGCGCAACGGCTCGATAGAGCCGGGCACGAGCCTTCTCTCCAAACCCTTCAGCGTCGACGACCTGGCGCTCAAGGTGCGCCAGGCACTCGACAGATAATGACGCGCGCGGCGGACTTTCCTACCGCGTTGCGGCCGACGACGAACCGGCGGTAGGCGGGACGCGGGCTCATTTCCAATAGCCGTTGGCAGCGGCGATCGTCTGGAAATTGATCGCAATCACCTGCGAGGAGGCGATCAGGCTGTCGGCGTCGTTCTCGTAGATGCCGCGCAGCCGCTTGCGCACCTCGTCGGATGGCTGCGTCACCTTGACCCCCATGCGGGACATCTTGACGGCAAGCTCCCAACCGGCCTGGGCCGTGTCGGTCTTCAACGTTGAAAGCCAAGGTTCACTCATGATCTTCCTCCATGTTTGCGGATTGAACGCCCAGCGTCGGACCTTTCGTGCCGCACTTTGCGGGGGCGGGCATCGGCGCGAAAATGTAAGGCGGGCACAGTCTGACGAGGCAATTTATAAGCGATATGAAATCGCCTTGTCGTCTACGTTCTTAGACGTAAACGGCAGTCCGATCCCCGCTCAGCCCGCAGGCCGTTCCGTTGCATTAGGACAAAGATTGGATTCAGTCTTTCTTGGTGAATTTCCGTTAGCAATGTCTTTTCATGGTTCGCGGCGTTGCCCTGCGATCGTTTCTTTTTGCGTACGGATTGTTCATGCGTCTGTCGGCTGTGCCAGCAATCGTCTTTACCTGCCTCACTCTCGTGGGTTGCGTGTCCGGTTCCAGTCCGGAAAGCCTGGTGGCGGGACTGCCGTCGCCGGAAAAGACGGGCTCCGTCGTCCCGGCGTCAGGCCCGATACCTTCCGGCTCGGTGGGAACCGACGAGGAGCGGGCCAGCCAGACGGCTCAGCAACGGGAGGTTCTGGCCTGGGCAGGGCAGGTCGCGCAGCCTCCGGCCTTCGAAGATGCGCCGACGGCGGTAGCCTTGCCGGTTCCATCCGACAGGCCGCTGACGTCGCCGCAGCCCGAACCGCCTGCCATCGGCTCGCAGGCGCCGGTTCGCTCGCGGGTCTACGGTCATCGCTTCCGCGACGCCAAGCCGATCAGCTTCGGCAGATCGTCGCCACGCAAGCTCAGCGTACACGGCGTCGACGTTTCGCGCTGGCAGGGTGATATCGATTGGGCAACCTTGCGCGATCAGGGCGCGAACTTCGTCTACATCAAGGCGACGGACGGTGGCGATCATCTCGATCCGATGTTCATGAGCAACTGGCGCCAGGCCAAAAAAGCTGGCCTGAAGCACGGCGCCTATCACTTCTTCTACTGGTGCCGCACCGCCGGCGAGCAGGCGGACTGGTTCATCCGCAACGTGCCCAAGGAAGCCGGCGCCCTTCCGCCGGTCCTCGACGTCGAGTGGAACGGGGAGTCGAGTTGCAGCCAGCGCATTTCGCGCGCGCGCGTCCTCGAAAAGATGCAGGTCTTCCTCGACAAACTGGAACATCACTACGGCCAGCGGCCGATCATCTATACCGCGCCGGACTTCTACCGCGACAACCTTCGCGGCGAACTGCTCAACTATCCCTTCTGGCTGCGCTCGGTGGCCGCCCACCCGTCAACCGTCTATCCCGGCCGCAAATGGCTCTTCTGGCAATATTCAGGCTCGGGAATATCCGACGGCGTCGACGGCAGGATCGATCTCAACGTCTTCAACGGCAACGAAGACGACTGGCACGACTGGGTGACAGCGCGTGCGGGGTGAGCCGTTCTGATTTGCAGGCGTTTCTGCGACAGGCGTCGAGGATCGCCTTATCGGGGGTTGCAATTCGCCCCTCGCGCTGATTTCCGTGTCCGGGAGGCATTCCATCCCGATGATTTCAGGTGGATGGCTGATATCGACAGCCCGCCTGCAGAGCCGAGCCTATTGACTTCGTCTCGCTAACCGCCGGAGATGGCGCTGCCTACCACGCCCAGCAAGGCCCCTGTTCTTTCCACGCCAGAGCCCTAGATTGCCAGCACTCGAAACGAGATTTCTACGTGACCCACACAGACTTGCCTTTTCTCGCCGGCGGCGGAAAGCTCGCCAGCCTTATCGCTACGTTCGACTGGGCCGGAACATCGTTGGGCGCCATCGATGGCTGGTCGCAAATTCTGAAGACGACCGTTGCTATTCTGCTTCGTTCACCCGTGCCTATCGTCACCCTTTGGGGCGAAGACGGCATCATGATCTATAATGATGCCTATTCGGAGTTCGCCGGCGCGCGCCACCCGAAGCTCTTGGGCTCGAAGGTGCGGGAAGGATGGCCGGAAGTCGCTGATTTCAATGACAACGTCATGCGTGTCGGCCTTGCTGGCAGAACGCTCGCCTACCGCGACCAGGAACTGAAGCTTTTCCGCGAGGGGCGTTCCTCGCACGCCTGGCTCAACCTCGACTATTCGCCGATACTTGGCGAGGACGGCACGCCGGTCGGTGTGATGGCGATCGTCATCGAAACCACGGAAAAGGTGCGCGCCGAACAATGGCGCAACACCGAGCAGGACCGGCTGAAGCAGATGTTTGCTCAAGCGCCGGGTTTCATGGCGATGATGCATGGGCGAGAGCACGTCTTCGACCTCGTCAATCAGGCCTATATGCAACTTGTCGGCCATCGCGACATCGTCGGGCTGACGGTTCGCGAGGCCCTTCCGGATCTTGAAGGACAGGCCTACTTCGAGCTTCTCGATCGTGTTTATGAGACCGGCACGACATATACGGGCAAGGCGATGGCGGTCGATTTCCAATTGGAAGCGGACGGCAGGCTCGAACGAAAATTCGTCGATCTGGTCTATCAGCCGGTTGTCGGCGAGGACGGCAAGGTCGTCGGAATCTTCGCGCAAGGCACTGACGTGACCGACCGCGTCACGGCGGAAGAGGCTCTGCGAGCCTCGGAACTGCAGGGCCGGCAGATCCTCGACAGCGCGGTCGACTACGCGATTATCGCCCTTGATCTGAACGGCAAGATCCTTCGATGGAACGAGGGTGCGCACCGGCTGTTCGGCTGGACACAGTCGGAAGTCGCGGGGCTCGATTGGGACATGCTGTTTACGGCCGAGGACCGTGCGGCGGGCAAGGCAAAGGAGGCGATGGAGGCGGCGTTTGCGCTGGGAACCGCTCACCATGAGCGCTGGCATGTGCGCAAATCAGGTGCAAAATTCTGGGCAAATGGCGAAATCAGCCCTCTGCGCGATCAATCCGGCACACCCATCGGGCTCGTGAAGGTCCTGCGCGACCAGACCGCCGCCCATCTGGCGACGCAGGCGCTGCAGGCAGCCGAGGCGCGGCTCAGGCGCGCCCAGGAGGCGGGCGGCGTCGGCGTCTTCTCGGTCAATCTGGACGAAAGCCTTGTGAGCGCTACGCCGGAATTCTGCAAGATATTCGGTATTGCTGAGGCAAACGAGGTTCCCACCGGCCTCCTCGAGGATCTCGTCCTCGAGGAGGATCGGGAGATGGCGTCCAATCCGCAATCGCGTAAGGAAGGGAGCGGTCCGCTAAGCACGGAGTATCGCATTCGACGCGCTGATAACGGCGAGAAGCGCGTCATCGCCCGCAAGGGGGAGTTCGAGTTCGACGACAATGCCCGTCCGGTGCGCTTTGTCGGCGTTGTTCAGGACGTGACCGACAGACGCAAAGCACAGCGCGAACTCCGTGAAAGCGAGGCTCGCTTCAGAGCGCTTGCGCAGGCGATGCCGAACCAGGTATGGACGGCGCGTGCCGACGGTGAACTCGATTGGTTCAACGACCGCGTCTACCAGTATTCCGGCCTCGCGCCGACGGAACTCAAGGGCAATGGCTGGCTCGCGATCGTTCACCCGGACGATATGAAAACGACCATGGAGAGATGGAAACGCGCGCTGGAACGCGGCGAGACCTATGAGAGCGAGTTCCGTCTACGCGATGACAATGGCGCGTTTCGCTGGTTCATCGCCAGAGCTGTTCCGATTACGGATGATGAGGACAAGGTCCGTCGCTGGATCGGTACGAATACCGATGTCGAGGAACTGAGGGCGACCAGAGAGAAGCTGGAACGTCTCAACGAAACATTGGAGCAGCGCGTCGCCGAGCGCACGGCCGACCGCGACCGGGTCTGGCGTCTGTCGACGGATATCATGCTCGTGGCCGACCTTGATTCCACGATCACTGCCGTCAACCCGGCCGGGGAGAGCGTATTCGGCTGGTCTGAGGACGAACTCATCGGCCGTTCGTTCATGGATCTGATCCATCCCGACGATCGCGCTGAGGCGGTCGCTCAGATAAGCAGGCTCCAGCAGGGCGTTCGGACTTTCGCCTTCGAGATTCGCTATCGAACCAGGGCGGGAAGCTTCCGGACGATCTCCTGGACGGCGGTTCGCGACGACGCCCATATCCATGCCGTCGGGCGCGACGTCAGCGAAGAACGCGCTGCCGCCGCCACTCTTCGAAAAACCGAGGCCGCACTTCAGCAAGCGCAGAAGATGGAGGCCATCGGCAACCTGACCGGCGGCGTGGCGCACGATTTCAACAACCTTCTGCAAGTCGTGGCCGGTAATCTCCAGCTTCTGGGCAAGGATGTCATTGGCAACGAACGAGCGCAGCGCAGGATCACCAATGCGTTGGAAGGGGTCGATCGCGGCGCGAAGCTTGCGGCCCAGCTTCTGGCATTCGGGCGCCGGCAGGCGCTGGACCCGCGTGTCGTCAATATCGGTCGTCTTGTCCGCGGCATGGACGAGATGCTGCGGCGAACGATCGGTGAGGGCATCGAGATCGAAACCATTGTCTCGGGTGGCCTCTGGAACACTTTGGTCGATCCGATGCAGATCGAGAACGCCCTGCTCAATCTGGCCATCAACGCCCGTGACGCGATGGACGGGTTCGGCAAACTCACGATCGAGGTCGGCAACGCGTTCATCGACGATGCTTACGCGCGGCTGCACGAGGATGCCGAACCGGGCCAGTACGTGGCGCTGTCGGTGACGGATACCGGCGGCGGCATGCCTCCCGAAATCATCGACAAAGTCTTCGAACCGTTCTTTTCAACAAAGCCGGAGGGCAAGGGAACGGGCCTCGGGCTTTCCATGGTATACGGCTTCGTCAAGCAAACGGGCGGGCATGTGAAGGTCTACAGCGAAGTAGACAGCGGCACGACGGTCAGGCTCTATCTGCCGCGCTCGGTGCAGCAGGAGGATGTCGAGGTTCTGCATGTCGATATGCCGGTCGAAGGCGGCAAGGAAACGATCCTGGTCGCCGAAGACGACGAAGGCGTTCGCGCGACGGTCGTCGAGATGCTGCAGGAACTGGGCTATCGCGTCCTGAAGGCGCCGGATGCAAGTGCCGCCCTTGCGGTCATCGAGAGCGGAATGGCGATCGACATGTTGTTCACCGACGTTGTCATGCCGGGATCGCTGAAGAGCGCTGAATTGGCGCGGAAGGCGAAGGAACGGCTTCCCGACCTGGCGGTCCTTTTCACCTCCGGCTACACCGAGAACTCGATCGTGCACGAGGGCCGTCTGGATCCGGGGGTGCAGCTTCTCTCCAAGCCCTACAGTCGGGATGCGCTTGCCCACAAGCTCCGTCAGCTCCTGGATGGTCGTCGGCAAAAAACGGCGCCGGCGAAGGCCGACGCCCGACCGGCGCCGGATGCCGCCGTTCCCGACGCGAAGTCGGTTCTTGTGGTCGAGGACGAGCCTCTTATCAGGATGGCAACCACCGACATGCTGCAGGAACTGGGCTATCACGTCCGTGAGGCGGGATCGGCCGAGGAAGCGCTGGCGATGCTGGAGGACAAGGCTGCCAGCATCATCGTCTCGGACCTCGGCCTGCCCGGAATGAGCGGCGAGAATTTCTGCAGGCACGTCAGGGAGCGCTGGCCGGAGACTGCTCTGGTCTTTGCGACCGGCAAGGACGACGCACCGCGCATCGGCAATGGCTCGCGCATATCCCTGCTGCAAAAGCCGTTTGGAATTGCGGAAGTCAAATCCGCAATCGAACGCTGCTTCATGGTCTGAGAGACGTCCAAGGACCAAGGAAACATGTCGAAGACGCAGCGGTCGGGATCGGCTGCGTCACGCGTCTTGACGAGCTGCCGCCCTTTGCCTATTTGTTACATGTAACGAATTGAGTGGAGGTTTAAGCATGCCAGCACCTGTAACCCAACGGGTCCAAAAGCGCCGGGACGCGCTGCGGGCTGCTGGATTGCGGCCGGTGCAGATATGGGTTCCTGACACGCGCCGGCCGGGGTTCGCCGACGAGTGCCGCCGCCAGGCACGGGCGGTCGCCGCGGCAGATGCAACTGACCACGATCTGGACGCCTTCATGGACGCCGTGCTTGCCGATCTCTCCGACGAGACCGACAAGTGAGGCGTGGTGACCTCGTTGCCGTCGCCATGCCGGGGGACTTCGGGAAACCCCGTCCTGCTCTCATCATCCAGGCCGATCAGTTCGAGGACACCGGCACGGTGACGGTGCTGCTGCTGTCAGGAACATTGGTAGACGCCCCCCTGATCCGGCCCACCCTGCGCCCGACACCTGAGAACGGACTCCGCAAGCCGTCACAAGTGATGATCGACAAGGCCATGTCGGTGAAACGCGACAAACTCGGCCCCTCCTTCGGGCGGCTCGATGACGAAACCATGCTTTCCGTCACGCGATCATTGGCGGTTTTTCTCGGCCTTGCCTGAGATCAAGTCCCCAGCGCAAGTGCGGCGAGCGCTTCTGCGGCGGCGCGTGTGCCGCTTTCAAGCGCGCCATGGGCCGTTGAAAAGTCCGTTGTGTGGGTGGCTTCGCCTGCGAAAAACAGCCGGCCATCATAGGGGCGGGCGAGTGCCGTGCGGGCAGCCGCCTGTCCCGGCAGGGCATGGCTGTAGGCACCGCCTATCGACGCGGTGCCGGCCCAATCGGACGCAATCAGTGGCCGGAGGCATGTCCGCACTTGCGATCCGAACAGGCGGGCAAGCTGGTCGATCGCCCGGGCAAAGGCGGTATCCCGTCCATCGGCCGCGGCAGCCCGCGCCCCGGCTCCTCCCAGGAAACATTCGATCACCGGGTAGCCGAAGGGGCGGATGTAATAAGTGCCGGTCGCAGCATCGAACGGATCGCCCAAGAGATGGCTCTCCGGGGCGAAGGGGCTGCCGCCGACGATCTCGAGAAACAGCTTTTCATTGTTGCCGAGCGGCAGGCGCATTGCCGCATCGCGCCAGGGATCGAGCGCCGGCGGCAAGGCGATCGTGTCGCCGGCGAGCACGTTGGTCGAGGCAGTGATGATCGCGGCGCGGGCGCGCACGGTGCCGGCGGGTGTGTCGAGGGCGACCCGACGTCCGTCGAGCGAGATTGCCTTGAGAGGCGTGGAAAGATGCACCGAAACGTCGGGCGGAAGGCTCGCCGCTATCAGCGTGCCGTAGCCGGCGACGACCCGCCAGTTGACATTTGTGGAGGCCGCGTCATAGGCGGCATAGTCTCTCGCGGAGATGCGTTCGAGCTCGTCGCCGCTGATAAAGCCGCTGAGCGCCTGAAGGTAGGCGGTCCAGCGGCTGGCCGGATCCAGGGCATCGGCGGCGCGGTCGCTCGCAGGCGGGGTGGCGGCGAGCCGCTCGCTCCATTCGGCAAAGGCGCCCCAGGCCGCAGCGCGCTCAGACGCTGGAAAACCAAGATCGCGGAACTGATTGCCCCAGGCGGCGTCCCCGCGGTCGACCTTGAAACCCGACTGTTCAGCAATCTGCGTCCATGGATTGCGATCGGCCGAATGCAGCCATCCGCAGCCGAGATCCACCGGCACGCCCGCGGCTTGACTCGTCCATGACCGTCCGCCGAGGCGTGGCAGGGCTTCGAGGACGACGACCGACAGGCCGCTGCCCGCAAGGCGCCGCGCGGCACCGATCCCGGCTGCGCCGGCGCCGATGATCGCGATGTCTGGGTCTTCAATCATAGCTCGCGGGGTATCCAAGTGTCGGCCGCAGTCCCGCCGCCGGTCTCGCCATAGATGACAATCTGCCTCGACCGGCCCGAGGCACCGCTTGAGCGCCGACGCCAAGCGGTTCTCGTAGGTATACGGTTGCCAAGGTTGCCGGGCAACCGTCCGAACTTTACTTTTGGAGGCATCGAAAATTTCGCTCGCCGCATCCGATCCTTCGACGCGGCTTTGGGTAATCTATAAATTCAATAGAAATTATATTCGCGGCTGGAGCTTTTCCTGCAAGGCTTTTTCCGTGCTGTCGCCAAAATCGGACGCCAGTGCTTCGCTCGCTGCGCTCACGTCTGACATGCTTCCCCCGTTTCGAGGCTCCATCCTCATCAATTCAGACGGGACGTCACAAATGAACAAGAAGAAGTACTCCATGGTCGCCTTCACGCGACGCGCGAGCCTAGCGGCGCTGGCCGTTTCTGCCGCAGCGCTGGTGACGCTTGCGGCGCCTTCCGCCTCCTTTGCCGAGGATAAGACGATCAAGGTCGGCATTATGAGCGGGGAAGACGAAGATGTTTGGCGCGTGGTTACGGCCGAGGCTGCCAAAGGCGGCCTGAAGATCGAAACCGTCGCCTTCAACGACTATACGCAGCCCAACGAGGCGCTCGAACGCGGCGAGATCGACGCCAACGCCTTCCAGCACCAGCCCTATCTCGACAACCAGATCAAGACGCATGGCTACCACATCGTCCGTGTCGGCTTTACCGGCGTCTGGCCGATCGGGCTTTACACGAAGAAGTACAAGTCCGTGGCCGAGATCCCGCAGGGTGCCGTCGTCGGCCTGCCCAACGATCCTTCAAACGAAGGACGTGCGCTTCGCGTGCTGCAGAACGAGGGCCTGATCAAGCTCAAGGAGGGCACCGGCATTCTCGCGACCATCTCCGACATCACGGAAAATCCGAAGAAGCTGGAGATCAAGGAACTCGATGCAGGCATCGTCGGACGTTCGATCGACGACCTCGACGCGGCCGTCGTCAACACCGACTGGGCGTTGAAGAGCGGCCTGTCGCCGAACGACCGTATCGCCCAGGAGCCGATCGCAGATAATCCCTACCGCAACTTTATCGCCGTCAAGGAAGACAACAA
The DNA here is from genome assembly GCF_052113965.1 of Rhizobium sp. RAF56. NCBI lineage: Bacteria > Pseudomonadati > Pseudomonadota > Alphaproteobacteria > Hyphomicrobiales > Rhizobiaceae > Rhizobium > Rhizobium sp. RAF56. Next base: position 70,556 of record NZ_JBFRDU010000022.1, on the reverse strand, counting down.
GGACGCAAGCTGGGTGAAAACCCTGGTATCCTCCTATCAGAACGACGCGGTAAAGGCCGAATTCGACAAGGTCTACAAGGGTACGGGCCTCAGCGCGTATTGATTGAAATCAGCGCCGGAACGGGCGCAAAACCGGGGCGGTTCGGATGTCAGATGTCCGGGCCGCCCTCGGCGTTTCCAAAGGAAAGACCATGAACTCATTCGTTTCCGCCTCGACAGTCGAGGCGAAACCGGCGGCGGCCGAAGATGTCGTGAGGCTCGTCAATGTCAAGCGAAGCTTCGGCGACACGGCGGCGCTGGACGGCATCTCGCTCAGCGTCCGCAAGGGTGAGATTTTCGGTATCATCGGCCGCAGCGGCGCCGGCAAGTCAACGCTGATCCGCTGCCTGAACGGCTTGGAGCGTCCCGATAGCGGCGAGATTCGGATCGAGGGGCGGGATATCGTCGGCCTTGCTGAAAACGAGCTGCAGCCAGTGCGCCGCCGGATCGGCATGGTCTTCCAGCATTTCAACCTGCTCTCGGCAAAGACGGTGGAAGAAAACGTCGCGCTGCCCCTGAAGATCGAAGGAATAGCAAAGAGCGAGCGGCTGGCGAGGGCACGCGAGCTTCTCGACCTGGTGGGGCTTGCCGACAAGGCGAAAGCCTACCCCGCCTCGCTTTCCGGCGGCCAGAAGCAGCGGGTCGGAATTGCCCGCGCGCTGGCAGCGCGCCCGGCATTGCTGCTTTCGGACGAAGCGACATCGGCGCTCGACCCGGAGACGACGCGCTCCATCCTGGCACTTCTCAAGGACATCAACGGCAAGCTCGGGCTGACGATCGTGTTGATCACCCATGAGATGGAGGTCATACGCGGCATTGCCGATCGCGTGGCGGTGATCGATGCCGGGCGGATCGTCGAGGAGGGGCAGGTCTGGTCGATCTTCGGAAATCCAGAGAGCGCCATCACCAAGAGCCTGCTGGCCGGCATTCGTCCGCAGCTGCCTGAGCATGTCGCAGCGCGGCTTTCGTCGGCCGGCGGAACGGAGGCAATCCTCAGTGTCGACCTCGCCGGTCCGCAGGCACAAGGCGCGCTGTTTGCCGATCTTTCGGCGGCACATCCGCATTCCTTCCGTCTCGTCCATGGCGGCATCGACCACATCCAGTCGCAGCCGGTGGCGCGCTTCTTCATCGCCGTGCCGACCCGCGATCCCGGCTTGAAGGATGAGGTGGAACAATTCTTGACGGCGCGCTCGGCGCGCGTGGAGGTACTCGGCTATGACACCGATCATGTTTGATCTGCTTGTCCGTTCGCTCTGGGAGACCGTCGTGATGACGGGGGCATCCGGGATCATCTCGCTTGTCGCAGGCCTGCCGCTGGGGCTGGCGCTCGTCTTGACGAGCCGTGGCGGGATGGCTGAGAATCTTTGGGTCAATCGCGTGATCGGCGCGGTGGTCAACGGCTTTCGCTCGGTTCCCTTTATCATCCTGCTCGTGGCCTTGATCCCGCTAACGCGCCTGATCGTCGGCACGTCCATCGGCACTGGGGCGGCGATCGTGCCGCTGGCGATCGCGGCCATTCCCTACTACGCGCGCATCGCCGAGGTTTCGCTGCGCGAGGTCGACCGCGGATTGATCGACGCCGTGCGCGCCATGGGCGGCAACCGCTTTACCATCATACGCGAGGTGCTGGTGCCGGAAGCGCTGCCCGGCATCGTCGCGGGCTTCACGGTCACGCTGGTGACGCTAATCGGCGCGTCGGCGATGGCGGGCGCGATCGGCGCCGGCGGCCTCGGCGATCTGGCGATCCGCTACGGTTACCAGCGCTTCGAAACCAATGTCATGATCGCCGTTGTCGTCGTCCTGATCGTGCTTGTCTGCGGCATCCAATGGCTAGGCGACCGGCTGGTCGCAAGGCTCGACCATCGTTGAGGACGTTTAAGGTAGAATGGGCTTGTTGCAATCGAGCGGTATTTCGCAACACCAGACGCGGAGCCGCTAAAGGGCTGCGCGTTCGCTTGATCATGTCCGGAGGAGAGCTCGTGTGGCTGGAGGAGTGTCGCCAGGTCGGCATCGACAGTTTCCTATTCTCCGGCTACCCTCATCTTGACCGTTTCCGGGAGCTTGTAATGCCGAATTTGCCGCTGGGCCACCCAATTCCGAGCCGCGAAATTTCGATCGACGCGGGACCGTTCGGCGAAGCGACCGCCGGCGATCATCGGTCCAAGTTCAAGGCGTCACAGTCGTGAGCGACGACCTTTCGAAGCCAGTCGTCGCCATCATCGGTGGCGGCTTCACGGGTGCCGCGACCGCCTATCATCTAGTTCGACGTCTTCAGCCCGGCGCGGCGCGGATCGTTGTCTTCGAGCCCCGGGCAGCGCTTGGCGGCGGCCTTGCCTACGACACCGCCGAACCCGTGCACAGGATCAACGTGCCGGCTGCACGCATGACGCTCGCGCCCGGAGACGACGAGCATTTCCAACGCTGGCTGATCGAGACGAACGCTGTCGCCGACGATCCGGAGGCGGTAACGCCGGAGGGGCACATCTTTCCGCGACGCCAGATTTTCGGGCGCTACGTGGCGGCTCAGCTCGGTCCGCTGCTTGAGGACGGCACCGTCGAGCATCAGCGCGCGCGGGTCGCGTCCGTCAGGCGCTTGTCCGACCGGCAATGGCAGGTAGTCACGGAGGCAGGGGCGTCGCTATCGGCCGACATTGTCGTGATCGCGGCAACCCATCCCGAACCGAAGCCGCCTTCGACGCTCGAGCGGGCGTTTGCCGGCCACCCCGGCTATGTTGCCGACGCGACCGTGCCGGACGCGCTGGCCGCGATCCGCAAGGACGATCGCGTGCTCGTCGTGGGTGCTGGCCTTACCGCGGCCGACGTCATTGCCGCGCTCGACGCCCGCGGCCACCGTGGCGGCATTGTTGCGATTTCGCGCAGAGGGCTTCGTTCGCGCGGGCACAATTTCAGCGGACAGGATCCGTTTGGCGATTTTCTTGATCCTTCCGACCTCAGCGCGCGAAAGCTGCTGCGACGCGTCCGCCGGGCGGTCTCCGATGCAGCCGATGCCGGCATCACCTGGCATGCGGTCTTCGACCGCCTGCGTGCGCAAGGCGGCGAAATCTGGCGCGCGCTGCCGGACGTTGAGCGTCGCCGGATTGTACGTTTCCTGCGGCCTTACTGGGACGTGCACCGCTTTCGTATCGCGCCCCAGATCGAGGCGGCGATCGAGCGGCGGATCGCCGAGGGCGCGCTGGTCTTCCACGCCGCATCGATCACGCGTGCCGAGCGCGGGGCTGAAGGTGCTTTCATCGTCGGTCTCCGCCATCGGCGCGGCAAGGGCGTCGCCGAGGAGCGGTTCGATGCCGTCGTGGTGACGACAGGCCCGGGCCACGGCGCGATCCTCCAAAGCCAAGCCTTCCTCGCGGAGCTCGCGAAGGCGGGACTGCTGAGGACCGATCCGACCGAACTTGGGCTTGATGTCAGCGAGGAAAGTCGCGCGATCGACGTTGGCGGCGAGGCGTCGCACACGCTCTACGTGGCGGGACCGCTGGCGCGCGGGACCTTCGGCGAGCTCATGGGCCTGCCGCAGGTAACCGAGCACGCCGTCTTCGTCGCGGAGCGGATCGCCGAAGAAATCGGCTTCGCCGTTGCCGCAACCCCGCAGCGGCAGGCGGGGTAGAAGCGCAAAAGGTCAGAACGCCAAGGTTTTAGCGACCGCGATCAGTCCTCATCGGGTTCGTCGTCGCGCGTTTCCAGCCGATAGCGGCCGGTATCGCGCAGAAGACCGTCGATGTGGGCTGGGCGATTTGGTCGAGACGCATTCACCGCGTGGCGGCCGGATATCCAGCCCAGCAGGTTGCGTGCATCGCGTGCACCCTCGGCACTCGTCACGCAGGCGGTCGTTGCCGCGAGAAGGGCGCTGACGCGATGCCGGTCCGCCGCGCCGATCTGGGCGGCATCAATGGCGCGGCCGGCATTTTCAATCGTCGCCTCAGCCGCAGCGAGCCGTACGGAAAGTGATCCGATGGCGAGCGCGTCGCCGTCGTTGACGGCAGCCGAAACTTCGGGGAGATGGAGGATGCGCTGGAAGTCCCGGCGCCCGGCTCCGAGCTGGAGCGATGCTTCGAGGAGGAGTTCCAGTGCTGGCGGCACGTCGGGGTGCGCTTTGTCCGGCACGGTATGAAGCAGCACGTCTCCCTCGACAGGGACGTCCCTGAACAACGCGCGCTCGGCGGCCTGGCTGGCCCCGCTTGGCGATGGGCCGCAGTCATTCGCAACGTAGTGCAATCCACCGATGCGGGTCGGCAACAGCATGGACGCCTGCTTGCCGGCGTTGTCGCGGGTGGGAACCAGCAACCAGTCGGCGCGGCTGGCAGAGGGCGTGCAGGGCAATTCGCCGCTGATGCGCCAGCCGAGGCCACGCGGGGATATCGACAGTTCTGCTACCTCCTGGCCGCCATCCCGGAGCGTTCGCACGCCTCCCAACCGGGCACCGGCGAGTGCCGCGGAGAAAATCATCGTGCGCTGGCCTTCCGTGCCGCGGCTGCGGACGTGTTCCATAGCGACGAAATGGGCAGCCACAATTGCGCCAAGCGCGGTCGAATGCTCGGTAAGAATGGAACAGATGTCGGCAAGGACCGTATTCGATACGTCGATACCGCCATGCTCGGTGGGCACGGACACACCCAAAAGGCCGGAGCGGGAGATCAGATCGCTCGCCGCATCCAATTCAAAAAGACCGGCGAGCTTTCTGGCGACAGTGATCGCTTCGTCCTCTGCGCCGATCAAGGCAGCGCTGCGGGCGGGGCGGTCAAGCACTGGTGAGTTCATACCCATTTCTTCAGCTCCCAACAGAAGGCGGCTTGGAAACGCACAGGCTTACGGCCGGTAAATAGGTCATACCCTATAGGCTTTGTATAGATTGGTTTTTCTAATTTATGGGCCGTTTGAGACAATTTGAAGCTAGGAAGTGCGTGAGGTTTTTACCTCACGACGCCGCCTACCTCTGCAGCCAGGCGTCGATGCCGTGGGCAGCGGCGCGGCCCGTGGCGAGGCAGGCGGTAAGGAGATAGCCGCCGGTCGGCGCCTCCCAGTCCAGCATCTCGCCGGCGGCAAAGACGCCGGGCATCGCCTTGAGCATGTAGTTGTCGTCGACGCTTTCCCATGAAATGCCGCCCGCCGAGGAGATCGCCTCGGCGATCGGGCGCGGGCGGCGAACGTCGATCGGCGCCGCCTTGATTACCCGCGCAAGGGCTCCGGCGTCGGCGAGGGTCGCGGGCGCCCCGACCTCGCGTAGGAGTGCGGCCTTGACGCCGTCAAGGGCGGCACCCTTGCGCAGCCGGTTCGACAGGCTCTGCTTGACGTTCTGCCGGGAGAGATCGCGCGTGAGCCTTTCCAGCGTCCGGCCGGGGGTCAGATCGATGGTAAGCGTGGCGTTACCCTTGCTTTCCAGCCGATCGCGCAGAGTTGCCGCATGGGCGTAGACGAGGCTGCCCTCGATGCCGTGGGTGGATATGACGAACTCGCCCGGAACGGTGCCGGCGCCGGAGGAGGCCGTCACGCCCTTCAACGCGGCACCGGCAAAGCGGCTGCGAAAGGGTACGCTCCAGTCGACGTCGAAGCCGCAATTGGCCGCGCGGAAAGGTGCAATCTCGACACCCCATGCCGCAAGTTGCGGCGACCAGGCCGCATCCGAGCCGAGCCGCGGCCAGCTCGCGCCGCCTAGCGCAAAGAGCGCCGCGTCGCAGCGCACCGTGAGCTGTCCGTCCGGCGTGTCGAAGGCCGGTCCCTCCTCGGTGAATTTGGTGAAGCAATGGCGGGTGAGGATCTTGACGCCTTGCGAGGAAAGCCGGGCGATCCAGGCGCGGAGTAGCGGCGAGGCCTTCATGACGGTCGGAAAGACCCGGCCCGAGGAACCGACGAAGGTTTCCGTGCCGAGCCCTGATGCCCAGCCGCGGACATCGGCGGGAGTGAAGGCATCGAGCGCCGCCGAAAGCCTGTCGCTGACTGTGCCGAAACGGGTGCGAAAGCGCGCGTAGACCTCGGAATGGGTGATGTTGAGCCCGGACTTGCCGGCAAGCAGAAACTTGCGTGCGACCGTCGGCATGCGCTCGTAGACGGTGACAGTGTGGCCGCCGGCCGAAAGCACTTCCGCCGCCGCCAACCCGGCCGGCCCGCCGCCGATGATCGCCACTTGCCTGCTTGCCATCGCCCGTCTGATGTTCCTTGCCGCAATTGTCCGCGCCTCACGGCCCTCCATCTGGGAGGGCTATTCTCAAAACGGTCGCCTACAATGGTTTGTTACGCAAATGAAGATGCAACGCCTTGAGGTGTGCAGTTTTGGTGGCATGCGGGCGGATCCGCGTCTTCGCCAGCTTCCAGCCGGGCAAGCCAGGCATCGGCTTCTTCAGCCGTCGCATGCAAGCCGGTCGCCTGATAGGCTTCCCATGCGGCAAGGGCGTCCTTGCGTAGTTTGCTTCTGCTGTTCTTCGCGTTCGACATATTCTCGATGGCCTCCCGCATCAGCCAGTGCGCGCTTCGCTGGACACCGAAGGCGCTGGACCCGCTCCTCATCTCGTCGTCGGCATCGAATCCATCATCGCGGTGTTACCTGTTCAGACTATGTCAAACCTTACGCGGTAGTCCATCTCCTTCGGGCTTATTTACACGATGGTTGCCTACTCCGCATTCGGCCAATCCGCCGCCGCGGCTGTTGCGGGCTATTGCATTTCGCGTAGTATTTGCAGCATATTAGCACCACCTTGATCGCGGAGACGGCGCGGCGAGGCGCATGCATGATGACTGAACGCGTGAAACCGGGGCAGCGAAATGCGTGATCGATCTTGCCTGCGCTTGCCATTGCCGCTCGTGCTCGTTGCGGCAGCAGCGCTTGTGGCGTGTAACCGCGGCGACAACGAATACAAGCCGCCGCCGCCGCCCTCGGTGCATGTTTCCCAGCCGCTGAAGCGCTCGGTCACCGAGTATTTCGAACTGACCGGCAACACCGCCGCCATCAACAGCGTCGACATCGAGGCGCGCGTCCAAGGCTTCCTGGAAACGATAGACTATCACGATGGTTCACCAGTCAAAGCCGGCACTCAGCTCTTCAGCATCCAGAGCAACACCTATGTCGCCCAGCGCGATCAGGCGCAGGCGATGCTCGCGTCCTCCCAGGCAGCCCAGGTCGGCCGGCAGCAGGAATATGACCGCCAGCTCAATCTCATGAAGCAGCAGGTCACGACCCAGACCAATGTCGATGCCGCAAAGGCGCAGCTCGACCAAGCGAACGCTAATATCCTCAATTCGCAGGCAAGCCTGCAGCTCGCCGAAATCAATCTCGGCTACACCAAGGTGCTGGCACCCTTCGACGGCATCGTCACCAAGCATCTGGTCGACGTCGGCGCGCTGGTCGGCGTGTCGGGCCCGACGCAGCTTGCCACCATCGTCCAGGTCGATCCGATCTACGTCTATTTCAACGTCAGCGAGCCGCAGGTGCTGGCGATCAAGCAACAGCTGGCGAAGCAGGGAAAATCGATGCGGGACGTCGATCTTCCAAGCGTTCCCGTCGAGATCGGCCTGCAGAGCGAGGAAGGGTATCCCCACAAAGGCCACCTCGATTACGCGGCACCGCAGGTCGACGCGGCGACGGGGACGCTGCAGGTCCGGGGCGTGCTCGATAACCAGAACCGCGCGCTGCTGCCGGGCTTCTTTGCCCGGGTGCGCGTGCCTGTCGGCCACCTGGACAATGCCGTCCTCGTTCGCAACGACGCGCTCGGCACGAATCAGCAGGGCAATTACCTGCTGATGCTCGGCAAGGACAACGTGGTGGAACAGCGCCAGGTCAAGACCGGTCAGCGCGACGGCCAGTTGCGCGTCATCGAAGAGGGTCTTGAACCCGCCGACTGGGTGGTGACGGAAGGCGTCCAGCGGGCGATCCCGGGTGCGACGGTCGCACCGGAGCAAGTGGCGATGGATGCGGGTCTGACACTTGCGCCGCAGCCGGCGACCCCGCCCGTGACGCCGCAGACGACCCCCGCTCCGGCCAAGGCGACATCGCCATGATCTCACGCTTCTTCATCGAGCGGCCTGTCCTTGCCAACGTGTTGGCGCTGGTCATGGTCCTGATCGGCGCAGTGGCGCTCATGCAATTGCCCGTCGCGCAATATCCGAACGTCGTGCCGCCGACCGTCTCGGTCACGACGCGAATGCCCGGCGCCAGCGCCAGGACCCTCGTCGAGACCGTCGCGCTGCCGATCGAACAGCAGGTCAACGGCGTCGAGAACATGCTCTACATGCAATCGACCAGTTCCAGCGACGGCACCTATTCGCTCAACGTCACCTTTGCGATCGGCACCGACCCTGATCAGGCGCAGGTGCTGGTTCAGAACCGTGTCGCGATCGCCATGGCGTCTCTGCCGCAGTCCGTGCAGGTGCAGGGCGTGACGACGCAGAAGAAGTCCACCTCGATCCTCGGCTTCGTCACCCTGACCTCGCCCGACGACCGCTTCGACAGCCTTTTTCTCGCCAACTTCGGCGTTATCAACCTGCAGAACGAACTGTCGCGGCTGAACGGCGTCGGCAGCGTGACGGTCTTCGGCGCCGGCCAGTATGCCATGCGCATCTGGATGGATCCCAATCTCCTGCAGGCGCGCGGGTTGACGCCGCAGGACGTCATCGCCGTTGTCCAGCAGCAGAGCCAGGAAGTCGCGGCCGGGCAGATCGGCATCCCACCCGTGCCGCAGGGCCAGGACTTCCAGTATACGCTCAACGTCAACGGCCGCCTCAGCGAGGCGGCAGACTTCGAGAACATCATCGTCAAGGTGAATGGTCAGGACGGCGGACGCATTACCCGCGTGCGCGACATAGGCCGCGTCGAACTCGGCGCCCAGACCTACAGCCAGACCTTCATGCAGAACGGCCACCCGGCTGCCGGCATCGGCATCTCGCAGCTGCCGGAAGCCAATGCGATCGTCGTGGCGAAGGAAGTGCGGGCGAAGATGGAGGAGCTTGCAAAGAGCTTCCCGCCCGGGCTGACCTATCAGATGCCATTCGACACCACGACATTCGTCAACGCGTCCATCCATGAGGTCTATACGACGCTGATCGAGGCCGGCGTGCTGGTGCTGATCGTCATCCTCGTCTTCCTGCAGGACTGGCGCGCCATGCTGGTTCCGGCAACGACCGTGCCGGTCACCATCATCGGCGCCTTCGCGGCGATGGCCGCCCTCGGATTCACCGTCAATCTCTCGACCCTCTTTGCCATCGTGCTTGCCATCGGCATCGTTGTCGACGACGCGATCGTCATCGTCGAAGGCGTGGCGCGCCACATCGAGGAGGGCATGCCTGGCCGCGAGGCGGCGGAAAAGGCGATGGATGAGTTGCTCGGGCCTGTCATCGGCATCACGCTGGTGCTGATGTCCGTGTTCATCCCGGCCGCGTTCCTGCCTGGCCTCACTGGCCAGCTCTACCGGCAGTTCGCGCTTGTCATCGCCGCCACCGCCGTCATCAGCGCCATCAACGCCTTGACGCTGAAGCCGACGCAGTGCGCCCTGTGGCTGCGGCCGCCCGTGCCGCCCGAGCAGCGCAATTTCTTCTACCGCGGCTTCAACCGCGCCTACGCACCGGTGGAGCGCGCCTATGCCGGCCTCATCGACCGCATGGTCCATCGCAGCGGCCTGATGGTGGTCATCGCGTTGGTGCTGATCGGTATTGCGGTCTATGGGCTGGCTCGGCTGCCGACCGCTTTCCTTCCGGTCGAGGACCAGGGCTACGTGCTGATCTCCGCGCAGCTGCCGGATGGCGCCTCCAAGGAGCGTACCGACGCCGTGATGCAGCAAGTGGGCAAGATCGCCCAGGATACGCCCGGCGTCGACCAGGTGTTGACCATCAGCGGCATCTCCGCGCTCGACAACAGCGCCTCGCTCCCCAACGCCGGCGTGGCATACGTCGTGCTGAAGGACTGGGGCGTGCGCGGTAAGGAGAAGGGGCAGGACCTCCTGTCCCTCTACAACCACCTGAACACGGCTTTGGGAGGCGTGCTCGGCGCCAATGTGCTCGTGCTCGTGCCGCCGCCGATCCAGGGCATCGGCAACGCCAACGGCTTCACCATGCAGCTGGAGATCCGCAACGGCAATTTCGACTACGCGCTCCTGCAGACGATCGCGGACACCGTCCTCAAGAACGCCAACGCGCAATCGGCGCTGCAGCGCGTCGGCACCTCCTTCCGCGCCGGCGTGCCGCAGCTTGCGGTCACCGTCGACCGCATCAAGGCCGAGACGCTTGGCATCGAGGTCGGCCAGGTGTTTTCGGCGCTGTCGGATTACGTCGGCTCGAGCTATGTCACGCAGTTCAACAAGTTCGGGCGCACCTTCCAGGTCTACGTGCAGGCCGCCCCGGAAGCGCGCATAAGCCCCGACGACATCCGCAAGCTGATGGTGCGGGCGGGCAACGGCACGATGGTACCGCTCGGGACGGTCGTCGATGTCACCCTCATGCAGGGTCCGTCGCTGATCAGCCTCTACAATCTCTATCCGACCGCAACGGTCGTCGGCGGCGCGGCTCCCGGCTTCAGTTCGGGCCAGGCGATCGACATCATGGAGCAAATCGCAGACCGCACGCTGTCGCCCGGCACCGGCTTCGACTGGACGGCGATGTCCTATCAGGAAAAGGCGGTGGGGACGCAGATCTACTTCGTCTTCGGGCTCGCCATGCTTCTCGTCTATTTCGTGCTCGCCGGGCAATATGAGAGCTGGATCCTGCCGCTCGCGGTGCTGCTCGCCGTGCCGCTGGCGCTGCTCGGCACCGTCGGCGCGCTGATGGGCGTTGGCGTTGCCAACAATCTCTACACCCAGATCGGTCTTATCCTTTTGATCGCGCTTTCGGCCAAGAACGCCATCCTGATCGTCGAGTATGCGCGCGAGAAGCGCGCCGAGGGCATGGAGATCATCGAAGCGGCGGTCGAAGCGGCCAGACTGCGCTTCCGGCCGATCCTGATGACGTCGTTCGCGTTCATCCTCGGCGTCGTGCCGCTGGTGCTGGCAACCGGCGCCGGCGCCAATGCGCGCCGCTCGATCGGCATTTCGGTGTTCAGCGGCATGCTCGCCTCCACCTGCCTTGCGGTTCTCTTCGTGCCTTCCTTCTACGTCGTGCTGCAGCGGCTGGAGGAATGGAGAATGGGGCGCGCCGGCGCGCGCAAGACGAAGACGTCCGAGGCGAAAGAGATCGGCGCGTGATCCCTTGACCGGAACCCAGCACAAAGGCGATCGCGGAAGGGTTCAATCCGCTCTGGCGAGCGTCCGCTCGGGTGTGCGGCGACATCAACCGTTCGCGCCGGCTGGCGCGGCCCTGCGGAGAGAAGCGTGAGTTCGGTCGTGCTCGGTGCAATCGTCTTTTTCGTCCTATGCGTGGCGACCGTCGCGGGAATGCGCGCCCGGTTTCGGCTGCCCGATCATCATCTCAACCTCGAATCCAAGGACGTGATCCGCCTTGCGACCGCGGTGGTCGGCACGCTGTCGGCGCTGGCGCTCGGGCTCCTGATCGCCTCGGCGAAATCCACTTTCGACACGGCCGATACCGAGATGCGCTCCTCGGTCGCCCGCGTGCTGCTGCTCGACCGCGTGATGGCTCACTATGGGCCGGAGACGGAGGAAGCACGCCAGTCGCTGCGCACGTTGGTCGAAAGGCGCCTGGAGCGGGGCTGGAGCGTGGCCACCACCGATCAGGCCTCCGGAAAGTTCCCCGGCGACTACAGGGACATCGAAGCGGTGCAGGATCGGCTCCGCGAGCTCAAGCCTCAGACGGATGCGCAGCGCCTGCTGCAGGGCCGCGCGCTAGAGATCAGCGGCGAGGTTGCCGAGGCGCACTGGCTGCTCGTCGAAACCGACAGCGAGGGCCTGCCCTGGGCGTTCCTGACCATCCTCGTCTTCTGGCTCTCCCTCCTTTTCGGCACATTCGGCCTGCAGGCACCACCCAACCTCACCGTCTTCTCTATCCTGCTGATCTGCGCGCTTTCGGTCGCCGGTGCCGTCTTTTTGATCGTTGACATGGCCAACCCCTATATCGGGCTCATCCATATTTCAGGGGACCCGCTCAGAGCCGCCCTTCTGCGGCTCGGGCAGCCCTAACTTGTTCTTTGCAGAATGAAGGCCGTGTCGTTTCCCGCTCCTCGCGCTTTCGCATCCCGAGGGTGGGATAGCATCGGCGCGTGCCGGCTATTTCATCCCGCCCTGGCAGGGCGTATGGTCATACACTTCCGGATTGCTTGAGGAGGGCGGTTCATGGCGGTGTCGGACAAGGTTTTCGCGGGCGCCATTCCAGATCTCTACGAGCGCCTGATGGTGCCGGCGGTCTTCGAGGTTTACGCGCGCGATCTCGCGGAACGTATCGTCAAGCTTAGCCCACGCGATTTTCTCGAGATAGCGGCCGGAACTGGCGTCGTCACCGGTTTTGTTGCGTCCGGTCTGCCCGAAGATGCGCACATCGTTGCGACCGACCTCAACCAGCCGATGCTCGACCGGGCCGTCGCCAAGTTCGGCAAGGACAAGCGCATCGAATGGCTTCAGGCAGATGCGCTGTCGCTTCCGTTCGAGGCGGAAAGTTTCGACGTGGTGGCCTGTCAGTTCGGCGTGATGTTCTTTCCCGACAAGGCGAAGGGTTATAGTGAGGCGCGCCGTGTGCTGAGAGACGGCGGTCACTACCTTTTCAGCGTCTGGGATCGGATCGAAGCCAACGAGGTCACCGACGCGATCACCAAGGCCCTTGCCGAGTTCTTCCCCGACGATCCGCCAGGCTTCATGGCAAGAACGCCGCACGGCTACCATGATACCACTGCGATCCGCGCTGCCCTTGAGGCGGCCGGTTTTCGAGCGATCGAGGAAGCGACCCTGCGCAAGACGACCCGCGCCGCTTCGGCGCGCGAGATCGCCACCGCCTTCTGCCAGGGTACGCCGCTGCGCAGCGAGATCGAGGCCCGAGACCCCGACGGCGTCGATGTGGCGACCGATGCGGTCGCGCATGCGCTGGCGCAGCACTTCGGCAGCGGCGTCGTCGAGGGCGTCGCCACGGCCTTCCTCTTTACCGCCCGCCGCTGAGCATTTCGGAACAAGATGTGACGCGGGCTCGTTACGTGGAGGTCCTTACACTCAATCAGAGGGAAAATCCCCATGAAGAAGCTCATCCTCATCGCGACTGCGTCGTTGATCGCCTTGTCGCAGGCCGCAGGCGCGACCACCGTCAAGCACAACACGAAGGCCGAACCGGCTCACCAGGCGAGCGGCCAGCCGGCCCGGCTCGGCTCGCTCTCCTGCACCGTTGCCGGCGGCGTCGGCATGGTGCTCGGTTCAAGCAAGGCGGTCGATTGTCAGTTCGCGCGCCAGACCGGCAAAATCGAACACTACCAGGGCAGCATCGGCAAGCTTGGCCTTGATATCGGCGTCACGCAGAAATCCTATATGCGTTGGCTGGTCTACAATCTGAACGCGACTAAAGCAGGCGAGGGGGCGCTCGCCGGCAACTATGTCGGCGTCTCCGCCGGCGCTTCGGTCGTCGTCGGCCTGGGTGCGAACGCGCTTGTCGGCGGCACCTCCCGCAACTTCGGACTTCAGCCGATCAGCGCCGAAACGACAAAAGGCCTCAACGTGGCGGCCGGCGTGTCGCACCTCGTGCTTAGGCCGGCGCGGTAACGGGCCGGGCTTGGTGTGTGGTTCTCGGGTCATCGCCCGAGGGCCATGGAGCCTCTAGACCGTTTTTACGCAATTCCGGTCGGAAAACCGCGTCACACTTTTCCTGGAATTGCGCTGGGGGCATCGAAACGGACCGCGACCGGGGCGGCAGCGATGCGGCGGTAGAGCTTGCGCTGCTGGGCAAGCGGCCACCAGTCGTACAGAAAGATCTCCAGCGGCCGCCAATAGGCGACCCAGCCGATTATGATGAAACCTTCCTCGATGAAGTGTGCGGCGCGGGCGTAGGGGATCGCGGCCGACAACGTCTGGCCGGCCACGAGGCAGAAGGCGAGGACGAACAGACTGATCACGAGCGCGCGCCGGCCCATCCGGAAGAGATCGCTAAGCTCGCGGCTGACCTTGTCGGCGCCGTGGGAGAAGAAATGCTGCACCGCTTCCTGGAGCCCGCGGCTCGTATCCGTTGCCTCTGCATTCGCAGGCAGATGGACGACGATCTCGAAGGGCTGGTTGGATGGCAGTTCGGCCGCGAACGTCGCGATATATTCCTCCGCCTGCGTGGCGAGGTCGCGTTCGCGAAACGGAAAGGGGTCGAAGGTTTCGAATAGCTGCGATACGTTGTCGAGGCGTATTTCGATCGTATTGGCCATGATCCCCCGCCGGCGTCAGAGATGGCGCGCCCAAGGATCGCGCCCGCCTTCTTCGCCGAACCTACCGCATAATTCCCCGGATCGGAATCCAGGTAGCGGCAAAATTATACAACATTTCAAAGTGCTAATGCGACGCAAGCCAGTCTAGGCAGGTCCGGTTGCCGACGCCTTCTCCTCGGCCGCGGGTAGGGAGTCAAGTTGAGGGGCTACGCGGCGGAAGGTTGAATGCGGCTTCCGGATAGGGCCAGGAAATCGGCGGCAAGTGCATCGGCCCTTGCCGGATGAGGAAATCGGAGAAGGCGGTCATGACGGGCGTTTTGAGCCGGTCGGTTCGGGAGACGGAAAACCACTGGCGACGGATCGGCATGCCGATGACGTCAAGGATCACCAGTTTGCCGAGTTCCAGCTCCTGTTCGATCGTATGGGCCGAGATGAAGGCAACGCCGAGCCCGGCGATCACCGCCTGCATCGTCAGCCGCGTCGACGACAGCGTCGCGCGGCTTGACGGGCCGGGCCTCGCGATCGTCCGCGCGTGGTCGCGGTTGTGCGCCGCAGCCCGTGCGCCTGGCAGGTCTTGCGAACCCTGATGTCTCGGTCTTCGCCGCCGGACGGATCTGAAGTCCGCTTTTACCTTTGCCGGGGGCGGCGAGGTGCTTCTCTCCCAGCACCTCGGCGAGCTGGACGAGCCGGAAACGCGCGCGGCTTACATGCATGCGGTGCGGCTCGATGCGGATATGTTCGAGCGCAGGCCTCAGATCGTCGCGGTGGACGCTCATCCCGGATCGGTCTCCGCCGAACTCCGCCGAAAACTTGCGGCCGAAACAGGCGCGCGGGTGGTTGCCGTCCAACACCATCACGCGCATCTCGCCTCCTGCATGGCGGAAAATGGCGTGACCGGCGGGTGGGTTCTCGGCGTGGTACTCGATGGCACCGGCTATGGGGCGGATGGCACCATCTGGGGAGGGAGTTTCTTATCGGCACATATTCGGAAGCTCGTCGGTTGGCGCATTTCCTGCCTGTGCCGCTGATCGGCGACGACCGGGCGGCGGTCGAACCCTGGCGCAACGCGGTTGCCATCTCCACGCCGCTTTCGGTGACGATCTCTAGCATGGCCGCTGGGCGAGTCTCGATGCGATCCGGCGGCTCGCCGCGCGCCCCGTCGCGGCGCTGCGCCCGATTGCGGCATCCAGAAATCTCAGCCCGCTCTCTTCCTCGGCCGGCCGGTTGTTCGATGCGGCTGCCGATGTCATCGGCGTCGCGCCGGAGCGGATGGGGTACGAGGGGCAGGCGGCATCGAGTTGGAAGCCCTCGCCACGCCAATGATGCCGCATGCGAAGGCCTATGACGTTTCGCCCGGCGGCACCATTCTGCGCCGGGAAAGTCTCTGGCGCGGCATCCTCGACGACCTTCTCGGCGGCATGGACGCAGCCAGTCTTGCCGCCCGCTTTCATGCCACGCTGATTGCCGCGATCTCAACGACGGCGACCGGCATCTGCGCCCACGAACGGCTCGATACCGTCGCTCTCACCGGCGGCGTGTTCCAGAACCGGTTGCTGCTCGAAGGCGTGCACGCCCGCCTTTCGGGAGCGGATCTCTCGGTGCTGGTTCACAATCAGGTCCCAGCCAACGACGGCGGCATCGCTCTTGGCCAGGCAGCGATCGTGGCGAGCGGATTGCGGACATCGTGAAGCATAGAAGATGGGGCCAGAACTTTGGCGTTCAGGCGGTGAATTTAAATTGGACGGAAGTAAATTATAAATTAGACGGTACTACACTTTAAATCAGACGCAACTTCGGTTAAATATGGTCGCATGACAGACGCGACCAGACCGACATCGTTTATTGAACGCAAAGCTCGACCGATCGTCGAGACCGCGCTTGCCGACACGCGGGTCGTTTTGATTTCCGGACCCCGACAGGCGGGAAAAACAACACTCGCGCGGCAGTTTTCTGGCCCTGGCCGCCCTTATATTACGCTGGACGATGCGGGAGCGCTCAATGCGGCGAAGACAGATCCCGTCGGTTTTGTCCGGGGCGTTGACCGCGTTATCATCGACGAGGTGCAGCGGGCGCCTGAACTGATGCTGGCGATCAAGGAAAGCGTAGACCGCAATGACGCGCCCGGCCGGTTTCTGCTGACCGGCTCGGCCAATCTGGCCACGGTCCCGACGATTGCGGATTCGCTGACGGGCCGTATGGCGGTTATTCCGCTTTTGCCCTTTGCTCAAGCCGAGATCCGGTCCACTCCGGGTCTGCTGTTGGATCGGCTCTTCGCTGGCGAGGAGCCTGCAATCGGCAAGGATACCGTGGTCGACCACGACCTGCTGGCAACTGTGCTGCGGGGCGGCTATCCGGAAGTTCTGCGAAGGCCCACAGCTGCCCGGCGGATCGCTTGGCTGGAAGACTATGTGGCATTGATCCTTGACCGCGACGTGCGTGACATCGCTAACATTGATCAACTCGATCGACTGCCGCGGCTGCTGGACGTTCTTGCCGAACATGCCGGACAACTGGTCAATCATAGCAGTTTCGGCGCAGCGTTGGGGCTTTCGAGTGTCACCGCCCAGAAATACGTTGCCATTCTTGAACGGCTGTTTCTGGTCCGGACGCTTGCGCCATGGTCGAACAACCGCCTGAGCCGATTGGTCAAAACGCCGAAGCTCCATTTTATCGATACGGGTTTGCTCGCAGCATTGCGGGAGGACGAGACCGACGCGCTTCGCGACAACAGGGCGCGTTTTGGAGCGTTGCTTGAGAGCTTCGTCGTTTCCGAGCTCTTGAAACTCGCCTCGTGGTCGGATCGTCGGCTCTCGTTTTCGCACTACCGGACGAAAGACGGCGATGAGGTGGACGTCGTGGTCGAAGACCGGCGTGGCAGGATCGTCGGAATTGAGGTCAAGGCCTCAGCCACGGTCAAGACCGAGGATTTTCGTGGTCTGCGCCAACTGCAGGCGGCCGTCGGCGACCGCTTTGTTCGCGGGCTGGTTCTGCACGACCATGATCGGGTGACACCTTTCGGCGAAAAACTTCAAGCCGCGCCGTTGTCGCTTCTATGGACCATGTAACCCGCGTAGATCCCGATCGCGCAGCTATCCGCATCCTAAATTCCCGGCCGACAGGCCGATCGCCGCAACATTTCACTTCCGTTTCAGATTGATCTCGCTCGTCACGACCGGCTTGCCGGAGGAGGGGTCGACGTCGACGGTGGTCAGGCGCATGCCGTTATCGCCGACTTTTTCGACAACGAGGCTGGCATTGCGGTCGCCGTTGACCAGTTTCGACCAGCGGATGGCGAGGTTGATGGCATTGCCGCTGCGGCTGCCGGAGAGGCTCGATCGCTTGCCCGATGGGCCGATATACACACCGCTGTAGCGGCTGCCGGCGACGGATAGGTCGGCGCCGAGCGCACGGGTGAAGATCAGCATGCCGCGGCAGGTGCCCGCCATCGACAGTCCCGCGTCCTTCGCCTCGGAAGCGAAGTGGCAGGTAATGTTGACGGTGGGCGCCGAGACCGGGTCCTTCACCATGCCGCCGCCGTCCCACTGGCCTTGCAGCGATTTCAGGAAGTCCTCGTCGCTCGCGGCGGCTGTGCCGGCGGCAAGCAGCGGCAGAAGAATGCACAAGCATCGGATATCAGCCATGGAACTCTCCTCGACCTGAGCCCAGCCCGCGCTCGGCGGCTTGCGTCCACAACGTGCCGCAGACCGTCGAGTTCCGGAAAACAGGGTCTCAAAAAAGTGGGGCCGGCGCACGCTTTTTCTGCAGCGGCTGGTGGAGTTGGGATCTCGGGCGAGGCCTGTTGTCATCGAGAACAATTCCGCTCTTGATTTTGCTCGGCAAATCGCGCCTACCTGCAGGCCTTTAGATGCCGCAAGGATGCCTTCGATGAAACTCCAGCTGATCCGCAACGCCACCCTGAAGCTCGACTATGCCGGTCGCACGGTGCTGATCGATCCCTATCTCGCGGAGAAGCACAGCCTGCCGTCCTTCACAGGCCGTTCCGCGAACCCGATGACCGATCTGCCGATTGCTATCGACGACATCCTGGACGGGGTGGAACTGGTCATCGTTTCGCATCTCCATACTGACCATTTCGACGAGGTCGCCAAGGCGCGGTTGCCGAAGCACCTGCCGATCTTCTGCCAGCCGGGTGACGCCGAGGCGATCCGGGAAGCGGGGTTTACGGACGTGACGGAACTCGGCGACAGCGCGACATGGCAAGGCCTTAAGCTGACGCGCCGCGAAGGCAGCCACGGCCTCGGCCCCGTCGTGGAAAAGATGGGCTGGGTCATGGGCTTCACGTTGGAGGCGGACGGCGAGCCGTCGGTCTATTGGGCGGGCGACACGGTTCTCTATCCTCCGGTCGAGGCAGTCATCCGCGACACCGCGCCGGATGTCGTCGTCACCCACTCCTGCGGCGCGCGCTGGGATGGCGACCTGATCCTCATGGACGCCGATGAGACGCTTGCCGTCTGTGAAGCAGCCCCTGGCCGGGTGATCGCGGTGCACATGGAGGCGCTCGACCACGCCACCGTCACCCGAAAGGACCTGCGCGAGGCGGCGGCCGCACGGAGCGTTTCGGCCTCGAAACTCCTCATTCCCGCCGATGGCGAGGTGCTGGCGATCGAGGTTGGGGGATAGCATTGCCCTTTACTCGGAGCTGATCTAGAGGGCGAGCATGCGGCAAGTGCGTAGACCTCGAATTCTTGTTCGCCTGCGTCTGCCATGTTATACAAGTGTCCGACTTTCGAGAGTTGTGAGCTGATGGCAGACATGAAGAGCAGAACAGCAAAGCGTGGTGAAAAGGCTGGTGGTTTCCTAGCGACGGCGAAGCTGAAGAAAGCCGGCGGATCGCTCGTCATGACGGTTCCTGCCGCAGCGCGGAACATGTTGGGTCTGACCGAGGGCCAAGAGATGGCCGTTTCGGTGAAAGGGACGCAGGTCATTGTGGAGCCGATTGTGCCATCAGCCAAAGCGATGCGGGTACGGCAGCCAAAATATACGCTGGATGAACTGATTGCTGGCTACGACGCCGACGTTCCTTTGTCGGACGAAGAACGCCGCTGGATGGACGCCTCGCCAACGGGGCGTGAAGTTTGGTAAGGCCAAGGATACCTCAACAAGGTGAAATCTGGTGGCTCGACATGCATCCATCTGCCGGCAGGGAGAAGCGTGGACGCCATGCCGGCCTGATTATATCGGCATCAAAATTCAATTACGCGACCGGCTTTGCGTTCATTGCTCCTATCACCACTGTCGGCAACGCGTCACGCGGCAGCAATTTCGCCATCCCGTTGGCCGGAACAGGAACCGGCGTGACAGGTGTTGTTCAGGTTGACCAAGTCAAGTCGATAGACTGGCGTAATCGAAATGCTGAAAAGTCCGTTGATACAATCCCGGACGAGATCTTGACAGAAGTCCTTGAGCGGTTCGCGCCGATCTTCGGCCTTGGCCTCCTGGAGCCGGGCGAACTCGGCGAATAAGCGCCTGCGTAGAATCCTGTTTCCCTTCCGGCAGACCCGAAAGATCGCGCCGAACGCGCTTTCGACCAGAGCAGGCGTAACGGCGTAGGCGGCAAATACCTCTCGATCGTCGCCAAATCCCCGCGCAATCGCACTTAATCCGTTTGCCATAATCCTCGTTTCCGCTCAAAATGAAAAAAAAGCGAAGGGAGGGGATATGTTTCTGACAGATCGGCAGACACACATCGTGGCGCTTGCCAAATCCGCCGGGCGTGTCTTCGTCGAGGAGCTGGCGGGACGGTTTTCGGTGACGCCGCAGACGATCCGCAAGGATCTGAACGACCTTTGCGATGCGCAGCTGCTCACCCGCATCCACGGCGGCGCCACCTTTCCGAGCGGAACCGAAAACGTCAAATACGATCAGCGCCGCCAGATCGCAGCGACCGAGAAGCTGGCGATCGGGATCGCCGCCGCCGAACTCATTCCCGACAACGCCTCCCTCTTCATCAACATCGGCACGACGACGGAGGCGGTCGGCGAAGCCCTGGTGCGCCACCGCGAGCTCATGGTCATCACCAATAACATTAACGTTGCTAACAGGTTGAGGGTGATCGACGACATCGAGGTGGTGATCGCCGGTGGTGTCGTCAGGCAATCGGACGGCGGCATCGTCGGCGAGGCGGCGGTCGATTTCATCCGCCAGTTCAAGGTCGATTACGCCGTTATCGGCGCGTCTGCGATCGACGCCGACGGCGCACTTCTCGACTACGACTTTCGCGAGGTGAAGGTCGCGCAGGCGATCATCGCCAATGCAAGGCACGTCATTCTGGTGGCGGATTCGACGAAGTTCGAGCGCACCGCGCCGGTCAGAATCGGCCAGATCTCGCAGGTCCACACCTTCATAACCGACCGCTGCGACGTGGCCTCGATCCGCAATATCTGTCAGGAAAACGGCGTCGCGCTGGTCGAGGCAGCGAAAGGAAGGGAGTAGCGGATTTTTGCTGCGCTGCATTCGTTTGACATTCGATAAATCTTCGGTTTAAGTTCACTTTCAGACAATCACAGTGACGTGATCAGGTCGATCGGGGTTCGGAGGGGTAGTTGGTCCGTCAGGCGCATGATCTTTTCATCATCGGCGGCGGCATCAACGGCTGCGGCATCGCGCGCGACGCGGCCGGGCGAGGCTACACGGTCGCGCTTGCGGAAATGAACGATTTCGCCTCGGGCACCTCTTCCGGCGCGACCAAGCTGATCCATGGCGGCCTTCGCTATCTCGAACACTACGAGTTCCGGCTCGTGCGCGAATCCCTGATGGAGCGCGAGGTGCTGTGGTCGAT
Source organism: Rhizobium sp. RAF56 (assembly GCF_052113965.1). Taxonomy (NCBI): domain Bacteria; kingdom Pseudomonadati; phylum Pseudomonadota; class Alphaproteobacteria; order Hyphomicrobiales; family Rhizobiaceae; genus Rhizobium; species Rhizobium sp. RAF56. The sequence continues at coordinate 49,449 of NZ_JBFRDU010000022.1, read as the reverse complement.
GGCGCCGCACATCATCAAGCCGATGCGCTTCGTGCTGCCTTACCACAAGGGCGGCGTCCGTCCGGCCTGGCTGATCCGCCTCGGCCTCTTCCTCTACGACCATCTCGGCGGGCGCAAACTCCTGCCGTCCACCAAGGTGCTCGATATGCGCACCGACCCGGCAGGCAAGCCGCTGAAGGCGCTTTTCACCAAGGCATTCGAATATTCCGACGGCTGGGTGGACGATGCGCGTATGGTGGTTCTGAACGCTCGCGATGCCGCGGATCGCGGCGCGCTCGTCATGCCGCGCACCAAGGTGGTGTCCGCCCGTCAGGAGAATGGGCTTTGGTCGATCGAGACCATCGACGGGTTGACGGGCAGGGCTGAGCTGCATCGCGCCCGCATGCTGGTGAACGCCGCCGGGCCATGGGTGGACGCGGTGCTGCGTTCCGCACTTCGCCAGAACGAGGCGCGGAATGTGCGCCTGGTCCAGGGTAGCCACATCGTCGTCAGGAAGAAATTCGAGGACCCCCGCGCCTACTTCTTCCAGAACCCCGACAACCGCATCATCTTCGCCATCCCCTACGAGGGCGAGTTCACGCTGATCGGCACCACCGACCGTGACTATCCGGGCGATCCGAAGGATGTGCAGATTTCCGCGGAGGAAACGACCTACCTCTGCAACGCGGCGTCCGAGTACTTCAACGAGCCGGTTCGGCACGAAGACATCGTCTGGACCTATTCCGCCGTGCGCCCGCTCTTCGACGACGGCGCGTCCATGGCGCAGGAGGCGACGCGCGACTATGTGCTGAAGGTGGAGAGGGTGGACGGCTCGCCGCTCCTCAATGTCTTTGGCGGCAAGCTCACCACCTACAGGCGCCTGTCGGAGCATGCGCTGGAGAAGATCGGTGAGGCGATCGGCACCAAGGGCAATCCCTGGACCGCCAAAAGTTCGTTGCCGGGCGGTGATTTCCCGGCTGAAGGCTATGAGGCGGAGGTCGGCCGACTGAAGAGCCGCTACCCCTTTCTTGGCGATGCCCATGCGCGCCGTCTCGTGCGACGGTACGGCACGCGCGCGAGCGCGCTGCTTGGGCCCGCGGCCGCGCCGAAGGATCTCGGCCGCCATTTCGGTGCCGAACTCTACGAAGTGGAGGTTCGTTACCTCATTGATCATGAGTGGGCGAGAAGCGCGCAGGACGTGCTTTGGCGCAGAACGAAGGACGGGCTGCTGCTGACCGGCGAGGAGGCCGCGGCAGTGGAGGAATACATGGCCGAGCGACCGGCGGAAATGGCCGGCTAGAGCAATTGCAGCAAAAGCGCGCAGCGGTTTTGCGTTCGGAATTGCTTGAAAATCAGGGGATGTACTTCCCCGACGTTGAGGAGGAACTAGAAGCGAATGCTGGAATTGCGGAACGCTGCAAAGATGGTGGGCGGAGATTATCACATCCGGCCGACCGATCTTGCGCTTCAAAGGGGCACGCTGAACGTGCTGCTAGGCCCGACGCTGTCGGGAAAGACGTCGCTGATGCGGCTAATGGCCGGGCTCGACCGTCCGACGAGCGGCTCCGTCTATTTCGACGGCGCCGACGTCACCGGCATGCGGGTGCAGAAGCGCAACGTCGCGATGGTCTACCAGCAGTTCATCAACTACCCCGCCATGACCGTCTATGAGAACATCGCCTCGCCGATGCGCATCGCCGGCAAGGATCAAGCCACGATCGACAAGGAGGTGCGCAAGGCCGCCGAACTTCTTCGTCTGACCCCTTATCTCGACCGCACGCCGCTCAATCTCTCCGGCGGCCAGCAGCAGCGCACGGCACTTGCCCGCGCACTCGTGAAGGGCGCAAGCCTCGTCTTGATGGACGAGCCGCTCGCCAATCTCGACTACAAGCTTCGCGAGGAACTGCGCGCCGAGCTTCCAAGGATTTTTGCCCAGTCGGGCGCGATCTTCGTCTATGCGACGACCGAACCCTCCGAGGCGTTGCTGCTCGGCGGCAACACGGCGACGCTGTCGGAAGGTCACATCACCCAGTTCGGGCCGACGATCGAGGTCTATCGCCGACCGGTGGATCTCTTGACCGCCAAGACGTTTGCCGACCCGCCGCTGAACTTCATCGACGTTGTGAAGGCCGGCAGCGTTTTTGAGCACGCTGCAGCCGGCAGACTGCCGGTGCCGGCGCATCTGGCGCGAATGCCGGACGGGCCTGTGACGGTCGCCTTCCATCCGCATCATCTCTCCCTTAAACCCCAGACCGGGGAAGCTGCGCGGCTGACGGCGAGAACGCAGATCTCCGAAATCACCGGCTCGGAAAGCTTCGTCTACCTCGACTACAGCGGCGCGCGCTGGGTCATGCTCGAGCACGGCATTCACGACATCGATCCGGATACGGAGATCGGCGTCTTTCTCGACATCCGCCATCTGATGGCGTTCGACCCGAACGGCCGCGCGATCGCGGCACACGCGGCAGGGTAGGGGAGAGCGGACATGGCACGGATCACCCTAGACCACATTCGCCACGCCTACGGACCCAACCCGAAGTCGGAGGCCGACTATGCGCTGCGCGAAGTCGACCACGAATGGAACGACGGCGGCGCCTACGCGCTGCTCGGACCGTCTGGCTGCGGCAAGACCACCTTGCTCAACATCATTTCGGGCCTGTTGCACCCCTCGCACGGGCGTATCCTGTTCGACGGGCAGGACGTCACCAACCTGACGACGCAGGCGCGCAACATCGCGCAGGTCTTCCAGTTCCCGGTCATCTACGACACGATGACCGTCTACGACAATCTCGCCTTTCCGTTGCGCAACCGGGGCGTTCCCGAGCCTGAAGTCGACCGCCGCGTCCGCGACATGCTTGAGATCATCGACCTCTCGGGATGGGCGAAACGCAAGGCGCAACGGCTGACGGCCGATCAGAAGCAGAAGATCTCGCTGGGGCGAGGGCTGGTGCGCAACGACGTCAACGCCATCCTCTTCGACGAGCCGCTGACGGTCATCGACCCGCAAATGAAATGGGTGCTGCGCTCGCAGTTGAAGCGCCTGCACAAGCAGTTCGGCTTCACCATGGTTTACGTCACCCACGACCAGACGGAGGCGCTGACCTTCGCCGATAAGGTGGTGGTGATGTACGACGGCCAGATCGTGCAGATCGGTACGCCGGCAGAACTTTTCGAGCGGCCAAGCCACACCTTCGTCGGCTATTTCATCGGCTCGCCGGGGATGAACGTCATGCCCGCGACGCTTGACGGCCAGACCGTTTCGGTCGGCGGCGAGACGCTGTCGCTCGACTACGCGCCGAAGGTCGCCCCCAGTGACAAGGTCGAACTCGGCATCCGGCCGGAATTCATCCGCATCGGCCGCGAGGGCATGCCGGTATCAATCAGCCGGGTGGACGATATCGGCCGCCAGAAGATCGTGCGCGCCAGCTTCGCCGGGCAGCCGATTGCGATCGTCGCCAAGGAAGACGCCGAGATCCCGGCCGAGGCGCGCGTCACCTTCGATCCGGCCGCTATCAGCATCTACGCCAATTCCTGGCGCGTCGGCAGGGAGGGGTAACGCCGTGGACAAGACCTGGAACAACAGGGCCTGGTTTCTGGTGCTGCCGGTGCTGCTGCTCGTCGCCTTCTCGGCGGTGATCCCGCTGATGACAGTTGTCAACTATTCCGTTCAGGACACCTTCGGCAACAACGAGTTCTTCTGGGCCGGCACCGACTGGTTCGAACAGATCCTGCATTCCGACCGCTTCTGGTCGGCGCTGTCGCGCAATCTGGTCTTCTCGTTCATCGTTCTTGCGCTGCAGATCCCGCTCGGCATCTTCATTGCACTGAACATGCCGAAGACCGGATTGGGCGTACCGGTCTGCCTGGTGCTGATGGCGCTGCCGCTGTTGATTCCGTGGAACGTGGTCGGCACGATCTGGCAGGTGTTCGGCCGTGTCGACATCGGACTTCTCGGCCATACGCTCGAGGCGATCGGCCTCGACTACAACTACGTCCGCGACCCGTTCGACGCCTGGGTCACCATCATCGTCATGGATGTGTGGCACTGGACGAGCCTCGTGGCGCTTCTTTGCTATGCCGGCCTGGTGTCGATCCCGGACGCCTATTACCAGGCGGCGAAGATCGATGGTGCGTCGCGCTTGTCTGTCTTCCGCTACATCCAGTTGCCGAAGATGAAACGCGTGCTTCTGATCGCGGTGCTGCTGCGCTTCATGGACAGTTTCATGATCTACACCGAACCCTTCGTCGTCACCGGCGGCGGCCCCGGCAATTCGACGACGTTCCTGTCCATCGACCTCGTCAAGGTGGCGGTCGGCCAGTTCGACCTCGGACCGGCGGCGGCGATGTCGATCGTCTACTTCCTGATCGTCCTCCTGCTCTCATGGGTGTTCTACACCGTCATGACGAGCGGCGACCAGAACACGTGAGGGAGGCGAGAGTGGCGGTCTCATCGAAATTCAAACCGGCTGGCAGCTATTCCTGGATCGTGCCCACGGTCTACATCATCTTCCTGCTGCTTCCGATCTACTGGCTGGTCAACATGAGCTTCAAGGAGAATGCCGAAATCAGCGGCACCTTCTCGCTCTGGCCACACAATCCGACGCTTGGAAACTACCGGGTGATCTTCACCGATCCCTCCTGGTATAACGGCTATATCAACTCGATCACCTATGTGGTGATGAACACGGCAATCTCGGTGCTGGCAGCGCTGCCGGCGGCCTACGCCTTCTCGCGCTACCGGTTCCTCGGCGACAAGCATCTGTTCTTCTGGCTCTTGACGAACCGGATGGCGCCGCCCGCGGTCTTCGCACTGCCGTTCTTCCAGCTCTATTCGGCTTTCGGGCTGATCGATACGCATATCGCGGTCGCGCTGGCGCACTGCCTGTTCAACGTGCCGCTGGCGGTCTGGATTCTCGAAGGCTTCATGTCCGGCGTGCCCAAGGAGATCGACGAGACCGCCTATATCGACGGCTACTCGTTCCCGCGCTTTTTCGTCCGGATCTTCATGCCACTGGTGGCGAGCGGGATCGGCGTCGCCGCCTTCTTCTGCTTCATGTTTTCCTGGGTGGAGCTGCTTTTGGCGCGGACGCTGACGACAACCGCGGCAAAACCGATCTCCGCGATCATGACGCGAACAGTCTCGGCGGCCGGCATGGACTGGGGCGTGCTGGCAGCGGCCGGCGTGCTCACCATCATTCCGGGCGCTCTCGTCATCTATTTCGTGCGCAACTACATCGCCAAGGGCTTCGCGCTCGGGCGCGTATAGGAAGGGAGGACGGACATGAATTTTTCCTGGATGGCGTGGACGCTTCCGACCGCCCTGTTCTTCCTGGGGATCCTGGCGCTGCTCATCGGCATGGGCATCTGGGAGTATTTCGCGCCCGGAGGGAGCCCACGCGTCGGCATCCTCAGGTTCGAAACCACGCGGGGAGACCGGCTTTTCGTTTCGCTGCTCGGTGCAGCATACATTCATCTCGCATGGCTCGGTCTTGTCGGACCCAGCCTGTGGTGGGCTCTTGCCATATCCGTGGTCTACGCCATCGGCGTGTTCCGCTTCGTGTGACGGCAAGGTGATGCGGATGGCCGGGGGTACTGGCCGCCAAGACGTAAGGAACTGCAATCGCAAACCCTGGGAGGATACCATGCGAAGGCAACTACTGACGACGACAGCAGGCATTCTATTGGCGATGACCGGCGCCGCCTATGCCGGCATGGACGAGGCAAAGACCTTCCTCGACAAGGAGATCGGTGATCTTTCGACGCTTCCCCGCGCCGATCAGGAAAAGGAAATGCAATGGTTCGTCGATGCGGCGAAGCCTTTCGCCGGCATGGATATCAAGGTCGTTTCCGAAACGCTGACGACGCATGAATACGAGTCCAAGGTGCTGGCGCCGGCCTTCACCGCGATCACCGGTATCAAGGTCTCACATGACATTATCGGTGAGGGCGACGTCATCGAGAAGCTGCAGACACAGATGCAGTCCGGCGAAAACATCTATGATGCCTACGTGAACGATTCGGACCTGATCGGTACCCATTGGCGCTACCAGCAGGCGCGCTCGCTGACCGACTGGATGGCGACCGACGGGAAGGATGTCACCAACCCCAATCTCGATGTCGACGACTTCATCGGCACGAAGTTCACGACGGCGCCGGACAAGAAGCTCTACCAGCTTCCCGACCAGCAGTTCGCGAACCTCTACTGGTTCCGCTACGACTGGTTCAACGACGAGAAGAACAAGGCCGATTTCAAGGCGAAATACGGCTACGATCTCGGCGTGCCGGTCAACTGGTCGGCCTATGAGGATATCGCCGAATTCTTCACCGGCCGCGATGTCGACGGCAAGAAGGTCTTCGGCCATATGGACTATGGCAAGAAGGACCCGTCGCTCGGATGGCGCTTCACCGACGCATGGCTCTCAATGGCCGGCAACGGCGACAAGGGCCTGCCGAACGGCCTACCGGTCGACGAATGGGGCATCAAGGTGGACGATCATTCGCGGCCCGTCGGCTCGTGCGTCGCGCGCGGCGGGGACACCAATGGCCCGGCTGCCGTCTACTCGATCCAGAAGTACCTCGACTGGATCAAGTCCTACGCGCCGCCGGAAGCGCAAGGCATGACCTTCTCCGAATCCGGTCCGGTTCCGGCCCAGGGCAACGTCGCCCAGCAGATCTTCTGGTACACCGCCTTTACCGCCGACATGGTCAAGCCCGGCCTGCCGGTCATGAAGGAAGACGGCACGCCGAAATGGCGTATGGCGCCAAGCCCGCACGGCGTCTACTGGAAGGATGGCATGAAGCTCGGCTATCAGGACGTGGGTTCCTGGACGCTGATGAAGTCGACCCCGGTCGACCGCGCCAAGGCCGCGTGGCTCTATGCGCAGTTCGTCGTCTCGAAGACCGTGGACGTGAAGAAGAGCCATGTCGGCCTCACCTTCATCCGCGAATCCACCATTCGCGACAAGAGCTTCACCGAACGCGCGCCGAAACTCGGCGGCCTGATCGAGTTCTACCGCTCGCCGGCCCGCGTGCAATGGTCGCCGACGGGGACCAACGTTCCTGACTATCCGAAGCTCGCGCAGCTGTGGTGGCAGGCGGTTGGCGACGCTTCTTCCGGTGCGAAGACGCCGCAGGAGGCCATGGACTCGCTTTGCGCAGAGCAGGAGAAGGTCCTGCAGCGCCTCGAGCGCGCCAAGGTGCAGGGCGATATCGGCCCGAAACTCGCGGAGGAGCATGATCTCGACTACTGGAACAAGGACGCCGTCGCCAAGGGCAACCTCGCTCCGCAGCTGAAGATCGCCAACGAGAAGGAAAAGCCGATCACGGTCAACTACGATGAGCTCGTCAAGAGCTGGGCCGACGCCAAGAAGTAACGATCGAACCGATGCCGGACGACAACGTGTCGTCCGGCATTCTCGTTGAGCACTCGGTCGTCGTTGCCCCGGCATCAGCGCGGGTTGGCGACGCCCATCTTCCTCGGATCGCTTGAGCCTGCGCGTATCCTAGCGGTGCTCGGCTGCGTATAAGTAGACATGAGCACCCAACCTGATTTCGAAACCGTTGGTCTTTTCGAGGCGCGATATGTCGCATTCCTGGAGACCATCCAGCATCTTCGCCCAAGGCTGCACCGTTACTGCGCCCGCATGACCGGCTCGGTGTTGGATGGCGAGGACGTGATGCAGGAGGCGGTGTTCGAAGCCTATCGCAAGCTGGACCGGTTCGACGACACCCGCCCGCTTAGCCCCTGGCTGTTCAGGATCGCTCACAATCGCTGCATAGATTTCCTTCGCCGACGCAAGGTGCGGCAGGAGGCGGAAGCGACTGCCGTGGAACTTGACCCGGTTCAGCTGAGCGAGCCTGTGGGCTTGGTCCTTGACGGCGCGCTAGAACGCCTGGTGATCAACCTTCCGCCCAAGGAGCGGGCGTGCGTGCTGTTGAAGGATGTGTTCGACTACTCGCTCGAGGAAATTGCCCAATTGGTCGACTCCACGACCGGCGGCGTCAAGGCCGCGCTCAGTCGCGGTCGGCGCAAATTGGGGGCACTCACCGACAATCTCGAGGACAAGGCCAGCATGGGCCCGGAGGCGCTTGAATTGCTGCGCGCCTACATCGAACGGTTCAATCGGCGCGACTGGGATGGAGTGCGCGAATTGACCAGCGCCGACGCCCGCCTGCGGGTTGCCGATTGCTTTGCCGGACGTCTGATCGAATCGCCCTATTTCGTCGAGTACGATCGCCCGATCATTCCCTGGCGGATGACGCTCGGCGAGGTGGACGGTGAAACGGTTGTCGTCATCTTGGGTGATGACGCCGACGGATCGACGCCCTACTCGGTCATCCGCCTTGAAGTAGCGGGCAACCGCGTTGTCGGCATCACCGACTACATAAAATGCCCGTGGATTCTGGCGGCGGCCGCTTCCGTTGTCGTATACAGCGCATGAATGCGTGACGAAAAACCCAGCCCTTGCGTATCCCCCCGATATCGGCAGCCGTAATAGGTAAGCAAACATCGTCGCCAACCCTGTCGACGAAAACGGGAGAGGATCGATCAGTGACCCTAAAAACCTATTCGGGTAGTTGCCATTGCGGTGCCGTTCGCTTCGAAGCGGATGTCGACCTCAGTCAGGGCACCATAAAATGTAACTGCTCGAGCTGCACCAAGGCGCGTTCGTGGCTGGTCGTCGCAAGCCCCGATCGCTACAGGCTCGTCGCCGGCTCCAGCTCACAGTCTGTCTACGAGTGGACCCCACCGGGACATGCGGAACCAAGCATTCAATTTCATTTTTGCGAGCATTGCGGCATCCGCACGCCCGGGCGCGGCATGGCGGAAGCGATGGGCGGCGTTTTTTATGCCGTCCCAGTTACCCTGCTCGAAGTCGATCCGGACGAATTGGCGGCAGCCCCTATCCACTATGTCGACGGCCGGAACGATCGCTTCGACCGGTCACCGGCCGATACGCGTCTGCTGTAGAATCTCGCTAATTGCAGCCTTGCCTTGGGCAGGGATGCCGATCCGCACGGCCCTCTCGCTGGGGGCCGTCAGCCGAACTGAAGCAATTCGGATAGTCAGTCGTCGACGGCGACCATCACGTCGGAAGCCTTGATGACCGCATAGGCCTCCTTGCCTGCCGCAAGTCCGAGCTCCTTTGCCGCCTCGTTGGTGATCGAGGCCGTTAGGATCGACCCACCGACATTGATCTTCACATGCGCCGTGGTGGCGCCGAGCGTCACCTCTGTGACGGTGCCTTTCAGCCGATTGCGTGCACTGATCTTCATAGCCGATCGCTCCCTTAAATTCAGTTTGCGAGCAGTAGCACAGGCGCGCGCCTGCCGAAAGAAAAGGAAAAAAGCCCGAGGCCCGCACTCTAACACTTTAAAATTGCAGTCCTTTAGGAATAACTGGTAGAGAACGTTCGCACCGTTTCACTTCGGCAATCTCGCGCGAGGTTGCATATCCACAATAGGGAGGAATGCAATGACGAAAAAATGGATCCTGGCGACGGCGATCGGCCTGCTCATGGGGGCAAATGTCGCCTCCGCGGCGGACATCACCTTCGGCGTCATCGGACCGATGACCGGGCCGCTCGCGACCATCGGCGACCAGTTCAAGCAGGGCGCTCAGGCGGCAGCCGATGCGATCAACGCCAAGGGTGGCGTCGGGGGGCGCCAGATCAAGCTGCAGATCGAAGACGACCAGTGCGATCCGAAGCAGGCCGTATCGGTCGCAAACCGCGTCGTGGCGAACGGCGTGACCTTCATCGACGGCCATGCATGCTCGGGATCGAGCATCCCGGCGTCCGCGGTCTATGCCGAAAGCGGAGCGCTGATGATGAGCCCCGCCTCGTCCAATCCGGTGCTGACCGACGACGCGGCTAAGAAGGGCTGGCCGACGATCATGCGCCTCTACACCCGCGACGACGCGCAGGGCGCCTTTATCGGCCCGTGGATCGCGAAGAAATACGCCGGCAAGAACGTCGCCGTCCTCGATGACAAGACCGCCTACGGCCAGGGCGTCGCCAATGCCGTTCGCGAGACGATGAATGCAGCCGGCCTCAAGGAAGTCCTGCGCGAATCGATCAACGCCGGCGAGAAGGACTACTCTGTATTGGTCGCGAAGCTGAAGGACGCGAAGGCCGACGTCGTCTATTTCGGCGGCTACCATCCTGAAGCGGGCCTTATCCTGCGCCAGGCGGCCGAATTGGGCTACAAGTTCCAGCTGATCATGCCTGACTCCATCGCCTCGCCGGAGTTCTGGCAGATTGCCGGCCCTGCCGGCGAAGGCACGATGTTCGTCTTCCCGTCCGATCCGCGCGCCAAGCCGGAGGCCAAGGAAGCCGTCGACAAGATCTCGAAGGGCGGCTTCTCTCCAGAAGGCTTCACGCTCTTCTCCTATGCCGTCATCCAGGCTTTTGCCGAGGGTATTCAGCGAGCAGGATCTGACGATCCGGCGAAGGTCGCCGAAGCCTTGAAGAACGGCCAGCCGTTCAACACGGTCGTCGGCGCGGTCACCTTCGACGAGAAAGGCGACCTGAAGAACGCCAGCTACGACATCAACCAGTGGCACGACGGCAAATACGCCCCGATCGCGCAGTAATCCGCCGATCACGGAAGCAGCCGGCCATCGCCGGCTGCTTCTCTTCCCCCTCGGGGCTCTTCGGAACGACTATTTCAGCTTGACCTGAGGCGCCTGCTGGCCTGGAACCGCAGCCGGCACGCCCTCTCGTCGTAATTTTTTCGCAAGCGCTTGCAACGCACGCGACTGGCTCTCGTCCGATTACATATCTGCGGACGGTCCATACGATCCCTGCTCTTGCTTCCTACAGCGCTCACTGTTATACCGTTCTGCAAATAAGGTATAACGCCAGGCGAAGCGCATGAAATGCGTCGACCTCATGTTTCAGACGATGCTCGCGGAGCTCGGCCAGCGGTCCGTCGACGCGGCATGGACGGCCGACTTCCCCTCTGACGGCCGGTTTACTCCGGTCACCGTCAAGAGGAAACGCTACTGGTATTTCGATCTTCCGGATGGACAGGGCGGCAGGACACGTCGCTACGTCGGTCCTGCTGATGATGCGGACATCGCCAAGAGGGTCGAAACCTTCAAGGTCGAGAAGGACGACCTGCGCGCACGACGTCGCATGGTATCGTCCCTCACCCGCGAAGGCGGCCTCATCGCTCCCGACAAGATGTCCGGCGACATCGTCGAGGCGTTGGCAGCCGGAGGCCTGTTCCGGCTCCGGGGTGTTATGATCGGGACGGTGGCCTTCCAGACATACGGGGGGATCCTCGGCGTCCGCTTGCCGATGGCTGCTCTCCTGACAGGGGATGTGGACATTGCCCAGGACTACGCGATCTCGGCCGAGGTCAAAGATAGCCTGCCGCCCTTCGTCGAGCTGCTGCAAGGCGTCGATCCGACGTTCCGGCCGGTGCCTCATCGACCGGGCGCCGGGGCCTCCTCCGCGTTCGTGGCAGACGGCGGCTACAGGGTCGAATTCCTGACAACGAAACGAGGATCGGACGACGACCTCGACCAGCCCGCGAAGATGCCTGCCCTTGGTGGCGCCAGCGCCGATCCGCTGCGCCTTCTCGACTACCTGATCCGGGATCCGATCAGAACGATCCTGCTGCACAAATCCGGCGTCTCGGTGACGGTCCCCGATCCGTCCCGATATGCCGTCCATAAGCTCATCGTCGCCAGCCGCCGGCACAAGGACGGCCAGAGCGCCGTGAAGCGCGACAAGGACATCAGGCAGGCCGCGCTGATGTTCGAAGCCCTGCAGCAGACGAGAAGGGCTTCCGATCTGGCGTTCGCCTACAACGAGGCGTGGGAGCGCGGCCCGGCATGGCAGGAAGGCATTAGGGCAGGGGCGGCGATGTTGCCCTTGGAGGACACCAGACGTCTGGCCGAGGTTCTTGTCGAAGGCGCGAAACAGAACCGCGAAGTCCTCGAACTGCCGTTCGGCGAGTAGGGTGTCACTTCGCCCCCAACCGAAACCGACCCCGACAAGAGACTACACACCGAGGGTTTTTGTCATGTTGCCTGAATAGATCGCCGCCCGCTCGGCCGGCGTCAGACCCAATCTTGACGATGATCTCGTTCGGTCCCGCCATCCATCGCTCCGGACCCGTTTTCGGTCCGGCCGCCTTGATGTCGGTCGCTGGTGGTCTATGCCATGCCCAAAAGCATAGTCGATCGCCGCAATTATTCAGCCGCCGCCTGCTCGAAGCCCGGTTCGCAATCGGTGATCGGGGTGTCGCGCAGGTAGATTTTGCCGCCGCGCTCGCCGAGTTCGCGCGCCGCCTTGTGGCCGCTATAGACCGCATGGGCTATCGCTCCGGGCGCCAACGCGTCGCCAATCGTCGCAATGCTTCTGATGCCGGCCGCGTCGAGTTCGCCGCGTCTTGCCTGCAGGGCTTCGCGCAGCTCCGCGCGGGGCACGCGCAAGCCGACGATCAATACCGAGCGACAGCGCACTTTTGTTTCCTCGTCTGTAAAGAGATGGCAAAGCGTTGCGGTTTCGCCGTCGAAGTCCTTGAGCGTCTGCAGCGTGGTCACCGGAATCCGGCGGCGCGAGAGTGCCCGATGCACGAGCGGCAATTCATTCGTCATGATCGTCCAGGCCGAGGCCTGGCCCGCCGGGGTGACGTAGGACACCTCGATCCCCTTGGCTGCCAGATGCTCCGTCAGCACGCCGCCGTGATAGTAGTTGTCGAAGTCGAAAACCAGCGTCGGCCCTTGCGGCAATCTGCCGGCGGCAATGTCGTCGGGCGTATAGACCTCAGGGTCTTCCAACGTTCCGACGGGAATCTCCAGCGAAGAGTAGAGCATGTTGGTCCAGCGCGCCCCGGTCGCCTGGATAACATGATCCGGTGCGAGATCGATGATGTCGTCGACACCAAGCGCGCTCTCGAGATACATTGAGACATTCGCCATGTCGCGCAGGCGCCCAAGCCGGTAGTCGACGACGCGGTTCCAGGCGGCAAGGCCGGGCAGCGTCTTTTCGAAAGTCAGCCTTCCACCCCAGCTGCTTCCGGCATCGGCGATCGTCACGTCGTGGCCGCGACGGGCAGCGGTCAGCGCGCATTCGAGACCGGCTGGGCCGCCACCCACGATCAGGACCTTCTCACGGGTGCGCGCGGGAGCGACCCGCTCCGGGTGCCAGCCGCGGCGCCACTCTTCGCCCGCCGTCGGGTTCTGCGTGCAGCGCACCGGCACGCCGTCGTGCCAGCTTGAAATGCAAATGTTGCAGCCGATGCACTCGCGGATTTCCTCAATCCGGCCTTCCTTGATCTTGTTTGGCAGGAATGGATCCGCGATCGAGGGCCGTGCGCCGCCGATGAAGTCGAGTACGTTGCGGCGGATCTGCGAAACCATCGTGTCGGGGGAAGTGAAGCGGCCAACGCCGACGACGGGCTTGTCCGTCATCGTCTTCACGAAGTCGATTACCGGTTCGTGGCTGCCTTCGCCGGTAAAGCGCGAGGCGGAACAGTCCGTCGGGCTCGAATCCATCTTAACGTCGAAAAGATCGGCATGATCGGAGAGCAGGGCAATCAATTCGTGGGCTTCGGACTGCTGATGGGTTCCCGGCCGAGCGCGAAGCTCTTCCACGCTGACGCGCAGCGCCACGCCGCAATCCTTGCCCACCGCATCGCGGGTGACCTCGAGCATCTCGCGGACGAAGCGGATGCGGTTTTCCAGCGAGCCGCCGTATTCGTCCGTGCGGTGGTTATATTCCGGCAGCAGGAACTCGTAGCCGAGATAGCCCATGCCGGCATAGACATAGATGATGTCGAAGCCGGCCGTGCGCGCCTTGCGGGCGCCCTCGGCCTGCCAGCGCAGCACGTCCTTGATGTCGGACTTGTCCATCATCCTTGGACGCAGGTTGCCCATGAAGCCGATATGCGTCGCCATCCACGGAATACCCGACGGCGATATCGGCGGCAGCCGGCTTGCGCGGTTCATCACCGCCGCTCCGCCGTGCCACAACTCGACGCCCGCCAGCGCCCCGTGGCGATGAACGGCTTCGGTCGTCAGCGCGTGCGCACGAATGTCGTTGCGGTCCCACATCGTCGCGAAGGGGAGGGGGGCGTCGTCCGAAGTCTGGTCGATGGAACAGGCGCCGGTGCAAATGACGCCCCAGCCGCCCTCGGCCTTGGTTTCGCGGAAGGCCGCGCGCACTCTTGGCAACGCGTTCGTCATGCCGCTGGCATGCGGGACCTGATAGAAGCGGTTGGGCGCCGTTACCGGGCCGATCCGAACAGGTTCGAAAAGTACGTCGTAGCGAGAATCCCGCGTCATCCTCAAATCCTCGTTCCCCGCCCGCCGGCTCTTCGGCAGGTCATTGGCTGCAGGATAGGCACGGGCAAGGGTTTTCGCAACAGAAATTATAAGATCGTATAATATCTTTAAAAGCGATGTTTTTTCATCTATTTAAATGACAAATAAAGATCAGTATCCACAGTTCTCGAATGCGACGTTCTCGATGGCCCTTGGCAAGTGGCGGTGAGATCACGCAATGTCTAAACGTAGAAAGGCGCGTCGTATTGGCAAGGAACGTAGTCACGAAGGGCAGGACGCGTTTCCGACGGGAGGCGCCTGAAGACCGCCGGCGCCAACTCGGCGAAGCGGCGCTTCGCTGCATCGTGAAGCATGGCAATGCCGGCGTTTCCGTCCGCCAGATCGCGGCCGAGGCGGGCGTGACCCAAGGGTTGATCACCCATCACTTCGGCGAGATCAACGAGCTTGTGGCCTATGCCTTCGATATCATGTCGTCAGGATTGCTCCAGGGGCTGCTAGGCGCCGTCGAGGAGGCGGAGCCGACCCCGCAGAAGCGCCTGGATGCCTTCATCGAAGCGTCGTTCTCACCCTTGCTTTTCGATCGCGGCGTGCTCGGCGTCTGGGTTGTGTTCTGGGGTCTGATCCTTCATTCGCCGCGCATGAGCGCTTCGCAGCAGGGCGAATACTCGAGCTATGTCGCGACCGTCGAGGGCCTGATCGGCGACCTAGCGGCAGCCGAAGGATTTTCCATCGGCGATATCAGGCTTACCGCCGTTGCATTGACTGCGCTGCTCGACGGGCTTTGGCTGGCATGGTGCTTGAACCCGGATTCGTTCAAGCCCGAGGAGGGTATTCGGCTCTGCCGCAATTGGCTGGAGGGCCTGCGTCGCGGCGCCTACGCATGAGGTGTCTGCCGGCGTCGGCATCTGCTTTGCGGCTCGATTATTTGTGAAACTTCTGTCCTCCAAATTCGTTTCGTCCTCGGCAAGCCATCAGGATCAGTCAATGCCAATCCGCAGCGCCGGACTTCTGATATATCGATGGTCGGCGGAAGAACTCGAAGTTCTTCTGGCCCACCCCGGAGGACCGTTTTGGGCAAGGAAGGACGATGGCGCGTGGTCAATTCCGAAAGGGCTTATCGAACCAGGCGAGAACGAACTTGCCGCCGCGATAAGGGAGACCCGGGAGGAGCTCGGCGTTGAAATCGAGGGCACGTTCCTGTCGCTCGGCGAATACCGTCAACCGAGCGGCAAGATCGTCGTCGTCTGGTCCGTCAATGCAGATCCCATCCTGAGTATGGACACTCTGCGCAGTTCCGAATTCCAGATGGAATGGCCGCCGAAGTCGGGTCGTCTCCAGACCTTCCCGGAGATCGATCGAGCCGGATGGTTCTCGATAGAGCGAGCCGAAGTCAAACTGCTCAACGGCCAGCGTCCGATGCTCTCGGATCTATCGAGGCAACTTGCTGAGAAGGCGGGATGACGTCGAGGGCGGAAACGACCGGCCGGTTGTCGCCCGCCGGTCGCTCGTCGCGTTCAGTTGCCGTAGACGTCGAAGTCGAAATACTTCTTCGAAATCTTGTCGTAGGTGCCGTCGGCGCGGATCGCCTTGATCGCGGCGTTGATCTTTTCATTCAGCGCCGTATCGCCCTTGCGCAGGCCGACGGCCACGCCCTTGCCGAGGATCGCCGGATCGTCCTTGACGCTGCCCTTGGCCTCGCAGCAATTCTTGCCGTCCTCGCTCTTCAGGAAGGTGTCGAGCGCGATGGCGTCGGCCTGGATGGCGTCGATCCGGCCGGCGGCGAGATCCTGGTTGGCCTCGTCCTGGGTCTGGTATTCCTTGACCGTCGATTTCCCCGCGAAATACTTCTTGGCGTAGTCCTGGTAAACCGTCGCCACTTGCACGCCGATCGTCTTGCCTGCGAGGCCTTCCGGCGTCGCGTCGAACTTCTGGTCCTTCGGTCCGACAATACCGGTTGGAGAGTTGTAGTATTTATCGGAGAAGTCGATGGCCTTCAGACGCTCCTCGGTGATCGACATCGAGCCGATGATCATGTCGATCTTCTTCGAGGAGAGGGCAGGGATGATCCCGTCCCAGGCGACCGGCGTGATGACGCAGTCGAGCTTGGCCTGCGAACAGATCGCCTTCTGGAAATCGACCTCCCAGCCGACCCATTCGCCGTTCGCATCGGGCGAGGTGAACGGCGGATAAGGCTCGGCCGCAAAACCGACCCTCACGGTTTCGGCGGTTGCGACCGTCGCGAACGCGACGCCGAGCGCGGCTGCAATGGCAAGCGTCTTCAATGTCTTCTTCATGCTGTTCCCTTTTTTGTCTGGAGCATTTCGAACTCAGTGAATGCGGCTGATAAACTTGGCGATCAAATTTGGGTGCCGGTCGGCGGCAGTGAGCTTCCGTCGGCCACCCGAACGGACGTCCTGACGTCTCACAACAGGCTGCTTGTCTCCTCAAACCCTCCCGATCGTCCCGGATTGGCTTCGTTGCTCTAGACATGGAGCCACAAACTCGAAAATCGCGCAAGTGAAATTATACGATCTTATAAGTACTGTCATAAGTGTATGATAACGAAGCAAATTATAGAGCGGAAATTGAGATGATAGTGCTGGAGCGCCGTCGGTCCTCATCGCCTGTACCGCTACCCGTGTCAGGGCTCGGAGCGATGTTTCTCGGTCAGAACCCGCCCGAGCACGATTGCCCGATTAAGGCGGTGCGGGCTCTCTGTTCTGTCCGGTCTGAAACCATTGGCTTCCGGCGGCGTTTATGACAGCGATCCGCCACACGCCGTTGCAAGTAGATCGCGCTGGATCGACAAAGCGGCCTCGCAGCGCGCGGCAAGGTCAATCGCCCGTTTTGGGCAGGCCATCTAGGAGCATCATGACCGACATAGAAACGACATCGCTTCATTCGCCATGGTTCAGCGCAGCCGTCGCGGTTCTACCTGTTGCCGCCGCATTGCTCCTTGGCCAGTGGGCGACATTTCCAAATCTCGCGCCGTGGTATGCGGGGCTCGCCAAGCCGGTTTTCAATCCGCCGGACTGGATTTTCGGACCGGTCTGGACGGCGCTCTACGCATTGATGGCCTATGCCGTCTGGCGTATCCTGCGGCTTCCTGAAACAACTCCCGGGCGCGGTATTGCCCTGGCGCTGTTTTTTGGTCAGTTGGCGCTCAACGCACTGTGGTCCTGGTTTTTCTTCGGTTGGCATAGCCCGATTGCCGGCTTGCTGAATATCGTGCCGCAATGGCTGCTCGTTCTCACCACCATCGAGGCTTTCCGGCGGCTGGATCGGACCGCGGCGATCTGCCTCGTACCGCTTGCCGTTTGGGTCGCCTTCGCCAGCCTCCTCAACTTCGCGATCTGGCGTCTGAATGGCTGACAAGGAGTTTACGGCACATGCCCACCAAAAAGCAGGAGACCGGTGCCGGCCCCCTCATCGTCTGGTTTCGTGACGATCTTCGCCTCGCCGACAATCCTATCCTTCATGCCGCCGTCGCGACAGGGCGGCCGCTCGTCTGCGTTTTCAACCATGACGATAAGAGTGCCGACATCCGACCCTTGGGCGGAGCCGCCCGTTGGTGGCTGCACGGCTCCCTTGAGGCGTTGGACAACGCCCTTCGCGCGCGTGCCGGTCGGCTTTTGATCGTGGTCGGTCCTGCGACCGAAACGATCCCGCGGCTTGCGGCCGCTTGCGGAGCGGAGGCCGTCTATTTCAACCATCGTTGCGGCGCCCCGGAGCGCCGCATCGATGACAGCGTAAGCGCAAAGCTTGGGCAAGACGGCGTCAATGTGAAGCGGTTCAATGGCAACCTGCTTAATGAGCCGTGGCAGGTTAGAAGCCGGTCGGGTGAGCCGTTTCGTGCCTTTTCGCCGTTCCTGCGCGCCGCAAACGCGCTCGGCGCCCCTGCCGATCCGCTGCCGGCGCCCTTCGATATCCGCTTTCACGACGTGGCAGTCGAGGGGGTAGACCTCGCCGATCTGGCGCTCGAACCCTCGTCGCCGGATTGGGCGGGTGGGCTCCGCGAGGCTTGGACGCGAGGCGAAACCGGCGCAATGTCCTCATTGGAGCACTTCCTGGAAAATGGGCTCCATGTCTATGCCGGGGAGCGGGACCGCCCCGACAGCTCCGCGACCTCCAGGCTTTCGCCCTATCTGAGGTTCGGCAATATTTCCGTCCGCCAGATTTGGCATGCCGCGGTCAATGCCACGCCAGCCGGCAGGCAGGACCGCAATATCGAGAAGTTCCTTAGCGAACTCGGCTGGCGGGAGTTTTCCTATCATCTGCTCTACCACAATCCCGACCTTGGGCAGCGTAACCTCCAGCCCAGGTTTGACCGTATGCCCTGGCGGCACGATCCGCCCGCGCTTCGTGCCTGGAAAACGGGCCTGACCGGCTATCCGCTTGTCGATGCGGGCATGCGCGAGCTTTGGACGACCGGGTGGATGCACAACCGAGTGCGGATGGTGGCCGCATCCTTCCTTACCAAGCATCTTCTCATCGATTGGCGCGAGGGCGAGGCCTGGTTCTGGGACACGCTCGTCGATGCCGACCCCGCCAACAATGCCGTCAGCTGGCAGTGGGTCGCGGGCTCGGGTGCCGACGCCGCCCCCTTTTTCCGCATCTTCAATCCCTTTCTGCAGGCCGAAAAATTCGACTCTGACGGTGCTTATATCGGGCGCTGGCTGCCGGAGCTTTCCGAACTGCCACCGTCAAAGGTCCATCGCCGCCCGGAGACGAAATCGACCGACCTTTTCAGCGGCCATCGGCTGGCGGATCCGATCTATCCGCTTCCAATCGTCCCCCACGACGACGCTCGTCGACGCGCACTTGCGGCATTCAAATCCTTGGGCTGAGGCCAGCAGCGGGCCTGCCTGCCTGCCGATGCCGCTGGCCTCATCAAGAAGCGGCCCGAGCGTCTGCTGGTTCCATAATATGCGTACTCCATGCGAAGGATGCCCGCCGCCTCGCAATGATCGGGGTCGAGCGTGACGATAGTTAAGGTTCGCCTCGGTCACATAGATTCCGTGAAGTTTTCCGGCGACGAGTTTGCGTATATTCATAACCTTTCAAGGATGGTTCCAGTGAAGTCGCCTTCGTCGCGTTCCGCCACGCGGGCGAGCGCGGCCAATTCCGACATGCACAAGACGCGGGCAAGCGAGCGCCATTCAGTGGCTCCTTGGACAACTGTCGTGTTGCCGTGGCGGCGTAGCGTGCGATCCTGTCGCCGACAAGCCCTTCCAAGGCCGTGTCTCTAAGCTTGCCGGCGACGCCATTGCGCAACGGCGCAACATGCAAATCATCATCAATGTCGACGCTTGTCCAACGCGGGCCGGAGTCCATCTGGAAAAAAAGGCGAGGGAAACGCGTCTTTCACCATCGTCGTGCCAAGCGCCGGCAGCAGCCTCGCGCAACCAGTCACCTCGCCGCTGTTGGATATTGCGAGGATGTAGGTTGGACCAAGAGCATCGAAGGCGTCCGACTCGTGGCCGTCCACTACGTCGACGTCCCAGCCAAGGCGATTGGACAAGATGCGTGCACGTAGCTGATATTGTTGCTGGAGAAGCTGAGCCTCTTGAGCATTTCGCGGATTGGTGATCGCGAGAACCTGCATGAATTTCTCCGTCGTCGTTGGTCGGCGGGGAAATCAGCACAAATCAGAATCGAGTAATAGTTGTAGGATCCTACACAGTCTGGCGAGTGAGTCGCGCCGCCGCGATCGCGACTTATTGAGGAAAAGGCCTTTTCCTCGCGAAAGCCGCGCGTTCATTCTTGTAGGATTCACAGTAAAACAGATGCAATGAGAATAAGCCTAAAATGTCTAAGCCACAGAATTCCCGAGAGAAATGGCACTCGGCTTCGAGACGTCTGCGAGGCACGAGAACGCGTAGGCCTCCAGGACAGAGCGCTTGCCGTTCTCGATGCGCTGTTGACGTTTTATCCTGAGACAGAGCTCGACGCGGAGCAGGGCCTCGTCGTGTTTCCCTCAAACGGTCAGCTATCGGTGCGCGCGCACGGGATTACGGGCACCACACTGCGACGACAACTGGCGGCCCTCGTGGAGGCCGGACTTATCCAGCGACGCGACAGCCCAAACGGCAATAACTTGTCAGCCGTTTTTTTTCGTGGTTTTGTCAGTATACACAGCGAGTTAGCAGAGTTGACCGCATAAAAAATCTTAGAACTTTGAGCAAGGCTCGGTAGCAACGCGATGGTGTCACGATAGGAGTCGAGCTGCCCGACCGCTGCGACGTGTTGCGTTGTTGTAGTAGCTGGAAGCTTGCTGCACCGAGCGATGACGTGATTGCTCCATAGCCTCGGGGAGGGAGATACCACGATTGGCCGCTTCTGTGAGATAGCCGGATCGCAATCCGTGCGCCGAAAACTCCTCCGGCTCCAGCCCCGCCATCGCCACCCGGCTCTTGACGATGTCGTTGACCGCCTTCGGATCGAGCGCCCGGCTGCTCACGTTGCCCCAGCGGTCGATCGCCCGAAACACACTGCCGCTGACAATCTTCGCTGCGGCCAACCAGGCGTTCAAGGCGTCGACAGGCCGACCGGTCAGATAGACCACCTCGTCGTCGCTAGCCGCGGAATTCTTGGTACGGCCGAGATGAATGGAGAGCGAAGGGAGGGGGGCCCGTCCTCGCCCTTGACCGGCGCCTCGATTGTCAGCTGTTCCTTGCGTAGCCCGGCGACCTCGCTGCGGCGACGTCCGCCAGACGCAAAGGCGACCATCAGGATCGCCCGATCGCGCACATCGCGAAGATTGTGATCGCCGCAGGTTGCCAGCAGCTTGGCGAGCACATCGCCAGTGACCGCCTTGGCGCTCTTGCGGCGGCGTTGCCGTGGCACGGCACGGACGGCGAGCCGGATCGCCGATTTGAGGGCAGGGGAGGCAAAGGCACCGGGCGTACCGCGCCATTTAGTCAGAGTGGACCAGTTTGCCAGCCGGCGGCGGACGGTTGCGCCCGTATGCGGGCCGGTCACCCGCAGGAAGCCGCCGCCCCGCAAGGCGTGGTCGACGTCGGCCGGCATGCCGTGATCGCCATCGCTCTCGCGTCGTGCCGGGTCCCACAGATGATGGGCGACAAATTTCAACAGCAGCGCCTCGGGCGCCGGCCAGGGCAGGGGGCCGCCGGTCGCGGCGAGCGACCAGGCTTCCAGGTAGGCGAGATCCGAGGTCAGCGCCCGTAGCGTGTTTTCGCCCATGCCTTGATTGACGAGGTGCTTGAGTGTTTCGACGTCCTGGTCGGTCAATAGCTCGGCGAGCTTGTCGCGGCGGTCGATTGGCAGCACCGCGGCGATGGTGTCCAGGGCCTCGGCGCGGCTGGTGATGGATGCAGATTGCCTGTCACTCATTGCGGCGCCCCTCTCGAAGACGAGGCAGTGCGCCTGGCACCAGGCCACCGGTTTCAGTCCACACCGATTCCATCCGCGCGGAAGGCCAATGCGATTGACTTTCGAAGCCTTCCGCGGCGTCCGCGACATTGGCGCATATAGTCATCACGGCCCCTACCACAGCCGTTCGTGCAGCACGGCATCGAAGGCGACGTCGAGCGACACGAAGGCGCAATGCTCCAGCCGCGTCTGGGCGGCGAGAATCCGGTCCCAGGGATCGCGGTGATCCCAATCAAAACTTGCCGCCAGTTCGGCGTGCAGGTCGGTGATCGCCAGCGTCTGCAGGCCGCTGCCGGCAACGGCGGCGCGCAATTCCTGCGGCTTCAGATCGAGCTTCTTCAAGCGCATCTTGTTGTCGAGCTCGTAGAAGGAAACAGCGCTAGCCAGGACGGTGTTGGCCTTGTCCTCTATCAGCGACCGGGCCTTGCCGGAAAGCCGGTCGCTGCCGATTGTCCACCAGTAGACGGCGTGGCTGTCGAGAAGGACTTTCATTGCGGGCGCTTGCCGTCACTGGACTGACCTTGCCAGACGCCGGTATCGTCATTCCAGTCGCCAGCGTCGATCGCTGCCTGTTCGGCGTCGGTGTTGTCGAACAGGTCGTCTGGCAGGCCGCGTTGACGCAACAGGCCGAACGGGCGTTTGCCGCCGTCAGCCGGACCGATACGGGCATAGATCTCGTTGCCACGCATGATGACGATTTCCTCGCCCTGGTTGGCGCGCTCGAGTACCTCGGCGAAATTCTTACGCGCTTCGCTGATCTTGTAACTGGTCTGGGCCATCGCGCCCTCCGATATTTGCTGTTTCGGACGAACATAACACCGCCATCGCCCGCGTACAAGCCGCCTGTACATATAACCTCCGATAAGCGGTACTTATCGGAAGTGATGTGGCGAATGCCAGGACCTCTACGGCGACGGAAGGTAGAGTCAAGTAAACTTCCGATACGGCATCTCTGTCGTTAATTCATATGGTTAACGATACGGTTCGTTAGGCAACGTCGCTGAACGCTTTGCTTGCCCAGGTAAGTGGGGCAGATTGGTGGCACTGCCGGTTCGTTGGGCAACGTCGCTGAATGCAGCCGAGCCGAGCGGCTCCAGTGTTCAGGCCCGAGAATGATCGCCGGCAGCGGCGGGACCGGGTGACCTATGTTGCCAATGCCGAGCCGGTCGGAATTGGTGCACGGACCAAATTTCAACGTTTTGCAGGAATTGGTGCAGCGATCAAATTTCAACATTTTTCAACTATGTGGCCGGGATCGAAAATAGCTTGGTTGATCCCGGATGCCGCACAAACATAACGCCGCCCGCCGTCATCACATGGGCAAGATGAAGTTCAAGGTGGCGAACTGGGCGGAGTATGAGACGGGCCTTCGCCGCCGTGGCAGTTTAACCCTTTGGATAACACCGGAGGCCGCTGCGGCTACGCTGGATTTGCCGACTATCCTAGTACCGATGACAAAAACTCTCGCGTCCTGACCTCCTGTGGTGTGCCGAATATCTCCTCCGGTGCACCCTGTTCGCAGATGCGACCCTTATCGAAAAAGCAGACGCGGTCCGACACTTCGCGGGCGAAGCGCATCTCATGGGTGACGAGCAGCATGGTCAGATCGTGTTCATGCGCCAGTCCGCGGATGACGGAAAGCACTTCGCCCACCAACTGTGGATCAAGCGCCGAGGTCGGTTCGTCAAACAGGAGAACCCGTGGACGCATCGCAAGTGCACGGGCAATTGCGACACGCTGCTGCTGGCCACCGGAGAGCTGCACCGGATAGTGGTCCTTTTTGTCCGCAA
This sequence comes from Rhizobium sp. RAF56, assembly GCF_052113965.1. NCBI lineage: Bacteria > Pseudomonadati > Pseudomonadota > Alphaproteobacteria > Hyphomicrobiales > Rhizobiaceae > Rhizobium > Rhizobium sp. RAF56. Next base: position 25,989 of record NZ_JBFRDU010000022.1, on the reverse strand, counting down.
GCCCCACCATCTGCAGCAGTTCAATCGCCCGCGCTTCCGCTTCCGCCCGCGCCATTCCGAGTACCCGCACCGGCGCTTCGACCACGTTGCGAAGGACGGTCATATGAGGAAAGAGATTGAAACTCTGGAAGACCATGCCGACATGGTTGCGGATCTGCCGCAAGTGCTTTTCCGACGCCTGGAACCGGCCTTTGCCGCCCGGTTCGTGGTAGGACGTCCCTGCAAGCGTCAGCTTGCCCTCCTGGAACGGTTCGAGTGTCATCAGAATACGCAGGACCGTTGATTTGCCGGAGCCGGACGGTCCTATCAGTGTGACCTTCTCACCCCTGGCAACGCTGAAATTGAAGCTGTCGAGCACTGTCAGGATGCCGAAGCGCTTGGTGACATCGGAAAATTCGATAATGGGCGGGTTGTTGTTGTCGGTCATCGCAAGGGTATTCCTGCTTTTGGAAGAGCTTTCTGCAAGCGGTAGAGGCCTGCCGAGCAGATCAGCGTGAGTAGAAGGAAGATTACGCCGACAAGGGTCAGCGGCACGAGATATTCGAAGGTGCGCTCGCCGATCATGTTGGCAAGCCCCATCATCTCAAGAACGGTGACCACGGAGAGCACCGGCGTTTCCTTGATCATCGCCACGAGATAGTTGCCCATGGCCGGCACGATGCGCGGGATGGCCTGGGGAAGGATGACGTCGCGATAGGTTTGCATGCGGGTCAGGTTGAGTGCGGTTGCCGCTTCCCATTGGCCACGATGCACGGCTTCGATGCCGCCGCGATAGACCTCCGACGTGTAGGCCGCATATTGCAATCCGAGCGCCAGTGCGCCAGTGAGGAAAGCTGGCAGCACGATGCCGAAATCGGGCAGGACGTAGTAAAGGAAGAACAGCTGCACCAGAAGCGGCGTATCCCGCAGGAACTCGACGATGAAGGCGGTTGTCCAGGAGATCCCCTTGATGCGGCTGCGGCGCAGCAGCGCGAACAACAGGCCAAGCACCAGCGCAATGGCAAAGCCGGCGGCTGCCGCCTTTAGCGTAACCGTCAATCCGATCAGGATGATTGGCAGGATCGAGGTGGTGTAGGTAACCCACGTCGTCGTGTCCCATTCGTAACCGTACATCATCGCGGTAAAGTCCTCACGAATGGCCGCCGCGGGGGAACACGTCGCCGCGTCGCACGAAGTGCTCGATCACGCGGATCGCAACCATCAAGACGAGCGACATGGCGAAGTAGCAGACGAGCGTGATCGAATAGATGCTGGCGCTGTCGAGCGTTATGTTGCGGATCGACTGAGCCGCGAAGGTGAGATCTGCGATCGAGATCAGCGAAACCAGCGAAGAGAGCTTCAACGTCTCGATCGCGAGATTGCCGAATGCCGGCATCATCTCGACAACCGCCTGCGGCAAGGAAATGCGAAACAGCGTCTGGAATCGATAGAAATTCAGTGCCCGGGCGGCTTCCAGCTGCTGCGTGGAGACCGACGAGAGCGCGCCGCGCACGATTTCTGCACCATAGCCGCCGGCATGCGCTGACAGCACCAGAATACCCGTCGTGATCGGATCGAAGCTCAAGCCGACCAGCGGCAATGCATAGTAGAACCAGAAAAGCTGGACGAACAGCGAAGTGCCTCGGAAGACCTCCGTGTAGCAAAGCGCAACAGCCGACAAGATCGGCCCGCCCTCAACGCGCATTATGCCGAACACAAAGGCGAGCACGGCGCCGATGGCGATTGACGCCAATGTGATCGTCATCGTGACGACGGCACCTTGCCAGAGCATCGGCAGGTAGGCTGTCCAGCTCATCTGGAAGTCTCCCGATTTTTACGAATGGTGCTCGATGGGGATCGAGCACCTTCTGTCGCTATTTGCCAGCGCAGAGGTCGGCGACTTTCTTGTCCGCGGCCGCGGCAATACTCTGTTCGGACAGGCCGTACTTGGTGAGGATTTTCTTGTAGTCGTCCGTCTTGCGGAATTCGACAAGGGCCGCATTGAACGCGTCGCGCAGTTCCTTGTCTTCCGGTCGGAAGGCAAAGCCGCCATAGTTGCGCACGGGTGCACCCTTGACGATCGGATCGTCGAATGGCGCGACCTGCTCGACCTGAGCCTGGTCCTTGGCGAGTGCGGAGACGGTCAACTCCGTCGCCGCATAGGCGTCCGTCCGACTCTGGACCGTCGGAATGGCATCGGCATTGGCCGGAATGAAGACGATCTGCTCATCCTTCACGCCAACGGCGCGTAGGAAGTCCACATTGTTGGCGCCCGAAACCACAGCCACAGTGAGTGAAGGATCCTTGGCAATGTCGGCGTAGGTCTTTAGCTTCTTCGGATTGCCCTTCTTGACCAGGAGCCCTTCGCCATAGGACGAGTTCGGCTCGGTGAAGGCGACCTGCTTGCAGCGTTCCGGCGAGATGTTCTGCTCGGCGGCGGCAAAATCGAAGCGTTTTGCCTTGAGACCCGGGATAAGGGTGCCAAACGGCGTCACGGTCCAGTTGATGTCCGCAATTCCCATGGATTTCAGCACGGCGTTTGCGACATCCGGGCCGATGCCGGCAGAGGTGCCGTCGGGCTGCATGTAGGAATAAGGCACTTCGTTGGCTGTCGCAGCGCGGATAAATCCTTGATGCTTTACCTCTTCGAGGGTGAGCGCGCTGGCCGACGTGATGCCGAGGCCGAGAGCGAGGACGGAGAGCCCGGCGATTTTTTTGATGTGCATGCGAATACTCCTCTGGTTTGGTTTCGTGGTCCGTTTTCGGATCTCACGGCGTTCGTCTGGTTAGGGTTTCTCCGTCATCGTCGCGATGACGGAAAGGCAGTCGCCGGCCTTGATCAGACCGGGCACGTGGCGGGCCGCAAGCACGCCATCCATGGCGGCGCGGTATTCGATTGGCGCAACACCGGTCTTACCGACGGAATACACGCGGGCGACGATTTCGTTCCTCGCGACCGGCTCGCCCAGATCGCGGGCGAAGGCGATCAGCCCGTCGTCCTGAGCAAATGTGAAGCAGTCGTTCGATGGCATATCCAGCCAGCGGGTTGCCTGAACGTCTGGCGAACCCTTCAGGATACCGGCGTGACGCAGGAGATTGAGGCTGCCCCTGCGTGCGATATCGATGGATTTTGCGCTGGCGGTGCCCGCACCTCCGAGTTCGGTGGTGACGAAAACCTTGCCCATTTCCTCGACCGTCGTATCCAGCATGCCGACCGCATCGATTTCCAGCATCTTCATCGAATAGGGCGCAGCGAAAGCCGCAACCGCATCGAAACAGCGCGCCTTCTGAGCCTCGTCCGGCAGCTCGTGTGCTGCGGCATAGGGCAGAAAGTCGAGCGTCTTGCCGCCCGAATGGAAGTCGAGCACGATATCGGCGAGCGGTATCAGATGGCGGGTCACATAGTCCGCGATTTTCTCCGTCACCGTACCGTCGGGGCGGCCTGGAAAGCTGCGGTTCAGGTTTCCGCGATCGATCGGCGACGTGCGCGTACCGGCGCGAAACGCAGGATAGTTAAGCGCGGGCACGATGATGATACGCCCGCTAACCTCGGACGGATCGAGCGTCTGTGCCAGTTCGAAGAGGGCCGCCGGACCTTCATACTCGTCGCCATGGTTGGCACCGGTGAGAAGCGCGGTCGGGCCTTCGCCACTGGCGATGATGCAGATCGGGATCATTACCGAGCCCCAGGCGCTGTCATCACGGCTAAAGGGCAGGCGCAGATGCCCGTGCTGTACGCCCTTCGCGTCGAAATCGACGGAAGGGGAGATCGGCGATGGGCGGGGCGTGTCGGTCAGCATCGCATCAGCCCTTCACGAACAGCTGGCGCGGCACGTTCGACAGGCATTCGACGCCTGTTTCGGTGATCGCGACACTCTCGGTGATTTCGAGCCCCATGTCTTCGAGCCAGAGACCCGTCATGAAATGGAAGGTCATGCCAGGCTTCAGCTCCGTACGGTCACCCGGGCGCAGGCTCATGGTGCGTTCGCCCCAGTCCGGCGGATAGGACAGGCCAATCGGATAGCCGGTGCGGTTGTCTTTGATGATCCCGTATTTTTTCAACACGGCGAAGAAGGCGTTGGCGATGTCTTCGCAGCTATTGCCCGGGCGTGCTGCGGAAAGACCGGCTTCCATGCCTTCGAGCGTAGCCTTTTCCGCGTCGAGAAAGGCCTGCGTCGGTTTCCCCAGAAAGACGGTGCGCGACAGCGGGCAATGGTAGCGCTTGTAAGCGCCGGCGATCTCGAAGAACGTTCCTTCGCCCAACCGCATCGGCTTGTCGTCCCAGGTCAGATGAGGGGCGGAGGCGTCTGCGCCCGACGGCAGAAGCGGCACGATCGCCGGATAGTCGCCTCCAAATTCCGACGTACCCCGAATGCCGGCATCATAGATCTCGGCAACGAGATCGCATTTGCGCATGCCGGGCTCGATGACGTCGACAATACGCTTGTGCATCAGTTCGACGATCTTGCCCGCCTTGCGCATATAGTCGAGTTCAGTCGTGCTCTTGACCGCGCGCTGCCAGTTGACGAGGCCCGCGGCGTCCTTGAAGCGGGCGTTGGGAAGATGGTGTTGCAGAGATGCAAAGGCGGCTGCCGAGAAGTAGTAGTTGTCCATCTCGACGCCAACCGTGAAGCTGGACCATTTGCGCTCATCGATGATCTGCGCCAGGAGATCCATCGGGTGGCGTTCGGTCGACTGGACGTAGTGATCGGGGTAGCCAACGATATTGTCATTGTCCAGATAAGCGGTGCGCCTTGCGCCGTTAGCATCCTGCTTGCGGCCGTACCAGATCGGCTCGCCGGTCGGCGGCACCAGAACGCATTGATGCACATAGAAGGACCAGCCATCATAGCCGGTGAGCCAGTGCATGTTGGATGGATCGGTGACGATCAGGAGATCGATCCCCGCCTTTTCCATCGCATGACGGGTTTTGGAAAGGCGCGCGGCATATTCCTCGCGCGTAAAGTTCAGCGTCACACTCACGCTGCATCTCCCATTTTGATGTCGTTTTCGATCGTCTGGCCGCTTCCGGCGTCTTTCGCACGGGCAAGTGCCAGGTTGGCGATTGCGGTGTCCTGCACGCCGGTGCCGGTGAGGTCGGCGAAGGTGATTGCCTCTGCGCTCGACCGGCCAACTGCCTTACCGGCGATGACCGCTCCGAGTTCGGCGAACTGCTGGTCCGGCATGACTGCGCCAATCCTGATGGCATGGTGCAGCTCGCCGAGAATGCGGGTTTGCGAGAGCCGATCCGCGACGTAAGTCGCGCGGGCAAAGACGAGCGGATCGATCTCATTCTTGTGCTCTGCATCCGATCCCATCGCGGTCAAATGCTGACCGGGTTCGAGCCATTCGGCCATCAGGATCGGTTTTTCTGCGGGTGTCGTCGTGACGATAATATCTGCGCCGCGGACGGCTTCGCGCGGATCGCTAATGGCGGTGACCTCGATTGCGTGGTCGCGAGCAAAATCAGCAGCAAGCTTCTGCGCCTTGGCGTGGTCGCGTGCCCAGATCCGCGCCGATCTGATCGGGCGCACGAGCGCAAGAGCCGCGAGCTGCAGCTGCGCCTGCATGCCTGCACCAAAGATCGTCGCGACGCAGGCGTCTTCGCGCGACAGATGTCTTGCTGCGACCGCACCGGCGGCTGCGGTGCGCACATCCGTGAGATAGCCGTTGTCGAGAAGAAGAGCTTCGACCAATCCAGTCTTCGCGCTCAGCAGGATCATCAGCCCATTGAGACTCGGCAGACCGACCTTGGGGTTGTCGAAGAATCCGGGGCTGACCTTGATGGCGAACCCGTCAAAGCCCGGCACAAAGGCTGTCTTGACGTCCACTTCACCGCGAAATTCCGGAATGTCCAGGCGCAGGATCGGCGGCATGGCAACGGCCTTGGTCGCGAGCGCTGCAAAGGCCGCTTCGACGCAATCGACTGCTGAGACGTCGAGCCTGACGATGGCGCGAAGATCTCGTTCCATGAGAATGCTGATGCGGCTCATGTGGCGGCCTCCGCGAGGATTTTCCGGTGCCGCGTCGGGTCAATGTTGCCGCCTGAGACGATGACCGCGGTGGGGCCAAAAAGTTCGACCTTGTCCGCGAGGATAGCGGCAATGCCGACCGCACCGGCACCCTCGACGGTTATGCTCTCCTTTCGCGCGGCATGGCGGATGCCTTCGGCAATCTCGTCTTCGGTCAGAAGCACGATGTCATCGAGGAGATCGCGGCAGAGCGCAAAGGTCACATGGTTTGTGAGACCGATGCCGCCACCAAGCGAATCCGCCAGCGTTTCCTCCTCGCGGATCGCGACAGGTTTGCCGGCGGCAATCGCCGCATGCATGGCTGCTCCCCGTTCCATCGAAATGCCGATGACGCGGGTCTGTGGCTTCAAAGCCTTGACGGCGACGGCAATGCCGCCCGCCAGACCGCCGCCGGAAAGAGGAACAAGCACGGTCGCAAGGCCGGGGAGGGCATCCACAATTTCGAGGCCGATCGTGCCCTGACCGGCAACGACGCCCACGTCGTCGAAAGGCGGGATCAGTGTGAGGCCGAAGCTCTCGGCCAGGCGTTCGGCTTCCTCTTGTGCGTCGTCCTGCGATGTTCCGACAATGCGGATTTCGGCGCCGAGCGTGCGGATCGCTTCGACCTTGTTGGCCGGAACGAGCGATGACATGCAGACGGTGGCGGAAACGCCCAGTTCGCGGGCTGCATACGCGACGGCGCGACCGTGATTGCCTGTCGATGCGGTGACGAGACCGCGCTGGCGGCGAGCGTCATCGAGCAACAGGATCGCGTTCGTCGCGCCGCGCAGCTTGAAGGCGCCGATGGGCTGGCACGTTTCGAGCTTGAGATGGACGGGCTGACGGGTGCGTTCGGAAAGAGAGCTGGAGCGAACGAGCGGCGTGTGTATCACTCTCCCGGCGATGCGGGCGACAGCCTGCTCGATGTCCGCCAGCCTGATTGGCAGCACCTTTTCGTCGGTCGATCTGGGCAGGATTCCTCTCTTCATGATTGTCATGTTGAGAGCGAAAACAAAATCATGTCAATTAATATATTGTAATGATTCAATGATTGTCGTGCGGGCCTCTAGCCAATCGAGCCAATGTCATAGACCGGCGGCAGTTGCTCGAAGGCTTGCCTCAGGGTCGTCAGCGCCTTGGCCAGGCTTGTATGGTTCAAGCGCCCGCCCAGACAGATGCGAATGCCGCCGCCATGGCCGGGTCCGGCAATGAAGGGTTCGGACGGGGTGACCGCGACATTCTGGCTGGTCAGCGAACGAACCAATCCTTCCTCGGTCCAGTGCGACGGGACCTTGAGCCAGGCGCAGAGCGAAAGCGGATGACTGGAGACGATATGGTCGCCAAGGATCTCCGCTGCGAGGTCTTGGCGTGCGCGTGCTTCGTCTCGCTGGATGCCCAGCAGCCGCTGTGCCGTGCCGTTCTCGACCCAGCGTGTGGCGATCTCGCCTGTCAGATAGGTGCCGCTCCAACTCGACACGCGCAGGATCGAGGCGGCGCGAATGGAATAGGCGGGTGGAACGACGAGATAGCCGACGCGCAGCCCGGTCAGCACGGTTTTGGTGAAGCTCGTGACGAAGAAACCGAGATCGGGCAACATCTCGGTAATCGAAGGCAGGTCCTCCTCGATCATCGCGCGATAGACCTCGTCTTCGATGACGAAGACGCCGTAACGTCCCGCGATCGCAGCGATCTCGTGCCGGCGCGCCGCACCCGCGATATGACTTGTCGGATTGTTGAGCGTCGGGATAACCACCAGCGCGCGAACGCCGCCTCCGGCGCAGACGGCTTCCAGTGCATCGGGCAAAATGCCCTCGTTGTCGGTGGGCAAGCCCTTCAGGCTGAAGCCAAGGATATTGGACATCCCGATGATGCCGTGATCGGTGAGATTTTCGCACAAGACGACATCGCCGGACCGGACAATGCAGGTCAAAGCGAGAAAAATGCCATGGGCGGCGCCGTTGGTCAGGAGAATGCGACTTGCACCTGCCGTGACCCCGAGCGTGCGTAGCCAGATACGCGCCGTCTCTCGATGACGATCAAGGCCGGCGATCGGCCGGCAGGGACGCATGAAGCTTGCATTGTCGCCGTCGGAGAGCTCGCGAAGGATCTCGCGCGATGCGGTTTCGTGCGCATCGAGATAGACGCCGCGAATAATGGAAAGATCGAGCACTTCGTTGACACTATGATCAAGCATCATGCGTCCGGCACGGTCCGTGACGCGTGTCTTGACGAAGGTGCCGCGACCAATCTCACCGCTCAGATAGCCGAGCCGCTCGGCCTCCTTATACGCGAGGCTGACCGTCTGCACGGAAAGGCCGAGCTCACGCGCGAGATCGCGATGAGTGGGCATTCGATCCATCGGTTTGAGCACGCCGGCGTCGATATCGGCAATGATGCGCTCGGTGAGCGCTGCATGCTTCGTCTCGCCTTTTTGCTTGGCGAGGTTCGGCCGCCATGCCACGGGCTTGGTTGCCGCGATCGGATCAAGGTTGAGGGGATTGGCCTGGCGTCGCATGAAATTGTCTCGTATTGGGAACGATCATTTCATGACATTATGCACGCTTCGTCCCGGAAGATGAAGCCTTATGCACCGTGGGTCGTGATTTTGCCGGAAAACGGCAGTGCCGGGCGAGGCCTATCCCGCCCGGAGTCATGCTTGCCTCAGATTTTCTCGCCAGCCTGGACCAATTCGTCCATGACGGAGCGTACGGCGGATTCGGCAATGGCAACGATCTCGTCGACTTCTTCCTTCGTCATGACGAGCGGCGGCGCGAAACCCAGAATATCGCCATGCGGCATAGCGCGGGCGATGAGCCCCCGATTGCGCGCGGCCTTCGAGATCCGTGCGCCGACCGTGAGGCCGGGTTCAAAGCGTGTCTTCTTTTCCCGATCGGCCACGAATTCGATGGCGCCCATCAGGCCGACGCCTCGCACTTCCCCGACGATCGAAAGCTGAGCGAACTTGGCCTTCAGCTGCGCCTGGAAATAGGTGCCGACCGTACGTGCGTTCCCCGGCAGGTCCTCCTTCTCGACAATGTCGAGAACCGCGTTGGCTGCTGCGGCGCCGATCGGATGGCCGGAATAGGTGTAGCCATGGGAGAAAGCGCCGACGCGGTCGGCCCCTTCTTCCATCACCTTGTAGACCTTTTCGCCGACGATCGCGCCCGACAGCGGGAAGTAGGCCGAGGTAAGGCCCTTGGCGACAGTGATCAGGTCAGGCTCGATACCGTAGTGCTGCGAGCCGAACATCGAGCCGGTGCGTCCGAAACCGGTGATGACTTCGTCGGCGATGAGCAGGATATCGTATTTCCTGAGGACCTTCTGCACTTCGTCCCAATAGCCCTGCGGCGGCGGCGTGATGCCGCCGGTGCCAAGCACCGGCTCGGCAATGAAGGCACCGATACTATCCGGGTCTTCGCGCAGGATCAGAGCTTCCAGTTCGTCAGAGCGGCGCTTGGAAAATTCAAGTTCCGTTTCACCTGCTTCCGCGCCCCAATAGTGATGCGGCGCGCCGGTATGGAGAATACCGGGTCGCGGCAGGTCCATGTGGTCATGGTAAAAGCTCATGCCGGTCATGGAGCCTGAGACGACGCTGCAACCATGATACCCGCGTTCGCGGGAGATGATCTTCTTCTTGTTCGGCTTGCCGCGCAGGTTGTTATAGTACCAGACGAGCTTTGCCTGCGTTTCGTTGGCATCGGAACCCGACATTCCGTAGAAAACCTTGCTCATCCTGCCTGGCGCCATCTTCACCAGTCGATCGGAGAGGATCGCGAGCTCATCCGTCGTGTGGGCGGCATAGGTATGGTAATAGGCAAGTCGGTACGCCTGGCGGGAGATCGCCTCGGCAACCTCGGTGCGGCCATAGCCGACATTGACGCAGTAGAGACCGGCGAAACCGTCGATCAGCTGCTTGCCGTTAGCATCCTGAATGCGGATGCCCTTGCCGGTTTCGACGATCGTCGGATCGCCCAACTTTCCGCTGGCGAAATCCTTGATCTGCGTGAAGGGATGCAGGACCGAGTTGCGGTCCATCTCGGCGATCTGGTTGGGGTCGGCGGTCATGATAGCGGATCCTTTCATGCAGCAAGGTTGCCGAAGCAGACATATTTTGCTTCGAGATATTCCAGGAGGCCGTGGCGCGAGCCTTCGCGACCAAGGCCGGATTGCTTCCAGCCACCAAAGGGTATCGGAGCGCCGGTGAACTTCGGTGTGTTGACGGCGATCATGCCGTATTCGAGCCGGTCGGTGAGCCGCATCGCGCGACCGAGATCGTTGGTGTAGAGATAGGCCGCCAGTCCCATTTCGGTGGCATTGGCACGCGCGAGCACCTCCTGCTCGTCATCGAACGGCAGGATCGCGGCAACCGGGCCGAAGGTCTCTTCGCGAGCGATGAGCATGTCATCGGTGACATCAGCAAGCACGGTCGGCGTGACGAAATTGCCGCCGAGCGGACTGTCCTGCCCGCCGCAGACGAGACGCGCCCCGGCGGAGATCGCCTCCGCAATCTGCTGGCGGCATTTTTCAGCAACCGAAGGGCGGGTCATCGGCCCGATATCGGTGCCGGGTTGGAGGCCGTGACCGACGTTGAGTTCCAAGGTCGCCTTCGCGAAGGCATCGACGAACCGGTCGTAGTGCCCGCGCTGGACGTAAATCCTGTTGGCGGCAAGGCAATCCTGCCCTGACGTGGCGAATTTTGCGCCGATGCAGCCCTTTGCGGCTTTGGAAAGCTCGGCGTCGTCGAACAGGATGAAAGGCGCATGGCCGCCAAGTTCCAACGAGGCCTTCTTCACGGTAGCCGCCGATTGCGTAAGCAGGATGCGCCCGACCTCGGTCGAGCCGGTGAAGGAAAAGGCACGCACATCCGTGTGCTCCAGCAGACGGCGCGCAAGCGGCGCGGCTTCGCCGGTGAGAACCTGGAAGACACCGGCGGGCATGCCGGCCTGCTCCGCAAGCTTTGCCAAAGCAAGCGCCGACAGAGGCGTTTCCGGGGCGGGCTTGACGATCATCGTGCAGCCGGCCGCGAGCGCTGCCCCCGCCTTGCGGGTGATCATGGCAGAGGGAAAGTTCCACGGGGTGATCGCGACGGTGACGCCAAGCGGCTGCATCCGTACCGAAAGGCGGCTGCCGGCGAGGTGGCTTGGCATTGTTTCGCCATAGGCTCGCTCGCCCTCGGCGGAAAACCATTCGAGGAAATTCGCGGCATAGGAAATTTCGCCGAGCGACTCGGCGAGCGGCTTGCCCTGTTCAGCCGTCATGATGGCCGCGAGATCCTGCGCATTCTCGCGCATCAGCCTGGCCCAGGCACGCAAGATCTGACCCCGTTCGACGGGGAGCCTGTCGCGCCAATTGAGAAAGGCATTTTTCGCGGCCTCGACGGCAGCATCGGCATCATCGAGCGAACAGGCTGCGACATCAACGAGGTGCTCGCCGGTCGCCGGATCAATGACGCTCAGCGCCTCTCCACGCGCAGCCCACGTGCCGTTCAGAAAGGCGCGCCGCTCGATCAGATCGGGTCGTTTCAGGTTTTTCAGCGCAGTGCTGGCGATGCCTTTCATGCGGAACTCCAATTGGGGTTTACATAGAGACTAACCGCGCGCCATGATCAATTGGCTGCGTTGATTTCATGCTCAACGCAGGAATTGCGCTTAGATAAGACGCCAACCGCAGGATTTCTGCATGACCACTCTCGATAGAGCCGACAGAGCACTGCTCGACGCCGTTCAGAAAAACAATCGCCTCACCTCGGAAGAGTTGGCGCAGATCGTCAATCTCTCGCCGACCGCCTGTCAGCGACGGCTGAAGCGGTTGCGTGAGGAAGGCGTGATCGAGGCAGATGTGGCGATCGTTTCGCCCAAGGCCGTTGGGCGCGGCATCACGATGATCGTCCTTGTCTCGCTGGAGCGCGAGCGAGCTGATATCGTTGATCGGTTCAAGGCAGCAATCCGCGCCACCAAGGAAGTGATGATCGGCTACTACGTGACGGGCGATGCCGATTTCATCCTGGTGATTACTGCGAAGGACATGGAGGACTACGAAGCCTTCACGCGCAGGTTCTTCTATGAGAACCACGATATCAAAGGTTTCAAAACCATGGTGGTGATGGACCGGGTGAAAGCTGGCTTTGCGTTCCCAATAGAAGACTGATTGGTAATTCTGGCAGCTTGTGTGGGACTTCTATTCAGTGATCGTGGATCGAGCGTCTTGGAAAAGAGAGGTGAAATGAAGCGTCCTTCTTCCGGACACGATGCTGAACGCGATGTCACGTTGTTTGATCAAAAGCGACGGGGCCGTGACGGTCGGCAGTGCGGGCAAACTGCCCTGACAGGGGGGGAATGGAGCAGGGACTTCGATGACCGTCACGACCCGCTAACCCAAAAACTTAGAAGATTAGAGTTTGTTCCACGGTGCTATCGTAAAAAGAAGAGCGAGCCGCGGGTGACGATCTCGCTCTTAAAGGTGGCCCACAGAGCCGGCGTGCGCGTGCCACTTTGGACCCATCGAACGACCGGTCTCGTCCAATAGCCATACTCTCAACAATAGGAAGCTATCCCAGGGGAAACGATGGACGGGGAGCGATGTTCACCGCCGGAGCCTACCTCATTAGACGTAGGCGAGACCCGTTTTGTCGTCCGTTTGTTCTCTGGCGCAAAGAAAGAGCGAGTCGTCGGGGAGAGACCCGCTCTTAGGTGCGCCACCGATCCGGTTTGTGACGGGAGAAAGCGGAAGAGAGGAAGTTCGGGCAGGTCTTCTCCTCCAGGCGCCCGGCCTCGCCCATTGCAACTTAACATAGTCAGGTCTAGCGCAAGAAGCTGGCGGAAAGCCTTATGGGCAACCTTGCCCGGCGCTAAAAGAAAGGGGCGAGCCGTCGGGGGACAGGCTCGCCCTTATAGGTGCGTCACAGATCCGGTGTGACGTGAGACCGTGGAGAGAGGCGGAGTTCGGACACCTCTCGAGCGCCCGGTCGCGCCCGCGTAAGCACGCTAGCGCGGGAAGCTGTCAGAAGCCTTAAGGGCAACCTTACCCTGTGCCTCTGCCCGCCGGGAGTTGGTCACCTCCTTCTCCTGTTCGGCGAACATCTGGTTGAGGGCGATGCTGGCAATCGCAGCCATGGCTTCTAAGCGCGCCCAGCCTGCCGCCTCCGCCTCGTCCACGACATCATGCACCCTCATCTCCAGCGCAATCAGACAGTCGGTTTCGCGGTCGTCGTATGGCTTGTCCTTCAGCGGTGACGGGATCATTGCGGCCTCCCTGTAGAAAGCGAAATGCTGAAGCAAGCGCCTATAGAGTCAATCTGCTTAGGATCGACTCTCGGCTGTCACATATAGGATATTCCTCACGGATGACCCGGCCGCGGTGTGTCTGAGCTGTAGGACCGAGCGCGAGTTTAGATGGCGAAGGTATTCCTCATAGGCTGCCTGGGGCAGACGTTGTTGGCACCGGCGATCTTCTCCTTGGCTTCCCCGGTTGGATCGATCTCATCGATGGCGAAGGTGAAGCGGAGATCGCCGACCCTCTCCGAAAGCATCCTGATGAAGTGACGACCATCAAATGCTATCCGTGGCGGTTATGGTAATGGCTGGCACAATGGCCCGCTTGGTCAAATGGTGGCCGGCTTTACGACGTCGTTATCACGGACGCTAAGGCTTCGTTCAATTCAGCCTGAGAGAACGGCTTCGCGAGCCTCGGCAGGGCAAGGGCCGCTCCTTTCGGAAGCTCGGCATAACCGGAAGCGAGAATGATGGTCAGTTGGGGATACCGCTTTCCAATTTCTCTGGCTAACTCGTCACCGGTCATTCGAGGCATTGCTTGATCGGATACGACGACATCCGGCAACTGTCCTTGCTCCAAGATTACTAGCGCTTCATCTGCTGAAGCGGCTCCCATCGCGGAGTGTCCCAGGTCATCCAGCATCAACACGGTGTTCATCAGAACCAGCGGGTCGTCGTCTACAACGAGAACTGTTAATGGTCGGCAGATGGATGCGGGTGGCACTACCTCCGGTGCGGATTCAACTTGGGCTGGCTCTGCAAGCGGCAACCAAAGTTCGGCTGTCGTCCCCTTGCCAGGCGAGGATTTAAGCACGAGTGCTCCGCCGGCCTGCGCCATCAGCCCCTGCACCATCGGCAGCCCGAGGCCAGTCCCTTTACCCACGCCCTTGGTGGTGAAGAACGGACTGGTTGCCTTATCCAGCGTGGCGGTATCCATACCCTCGCCCTCATCCTGAACGCTAAGACAGATGAAATCGCCCTCCAGCCCGTTAACGTCGCCTTTGTGGATCGAGTACTTGCGGGCGGAAAGGGTGATAATTCCGCCGCGAGGCATGGCGTCACGCGCATTAAGGACGAGGTTTAAAACCCCGTTTTCCAACTGGTTGGCATCGGCGTTTGCGGCGGGAAGAATAAGTGGAAAATTAGTAGCAATCTGGATCGAAGGGCCGATCGACCGCTGTAGCAGTCCGGCCATCCCCCTCACGATGGCGGCGACATCCACGGCTTCAAGCTTGAGTTCCTGCTTTCGGGAGAAGGCTAGCAAGCGTTGCGTCAAAGCGGCGCCCCGTTTCGCTGCCTGGATTGCGTTGTCGATCAGTTCCTTATTGTCTTTGCCAGCGCGCGCGCGCTTGTTCGCGAGCTCGAGGCTTCCCAGCACAGCCATCAGGAGGTTGTTAAAGTCGTGGGCGATGCCGCCGGTGAGCTGGCCGACTGCTTCCATCTTTTGCGCCTGAAAGAGCTCAAGCTGCGCGCGCTCGAGCGCTTGCTGAGCCTGTCGCTTTTCCGTAATGTCACGCGTAATCTTGGCGAACCCCACGAGCGCGCCATCTTCGCCGCGGATACAGTCGATGATGACGTTCGCCCAGAAACGGGAGCCATCTTTCCGGACCCGCCATCCTTCCCTCTCAAATCGTCCCTCCTTGGCGGCGATCTCAAGAGCGGTCCTCGGCAAGTAGCTGGCTTTGTCTTCCTCAGTGTAAAACCGGGAGAAATGTTCACCGATAATTTCTGCGGGGGCATAACCCTTGATGCGGCGAGCGCCAGCATTCCAGCTCGAAACATAGCCTTCTGGATCGAGCATGTAGATTGCGTAGTCCGTGACGCTCTCAACGAGGAGCCGGAACTGCTCCTCGCTCCGCTTCAAGAACTCCTGCGCCTTCTTGCGTTCCGAGAGGTCGCGGGTGATCTTGGCAAACCCCAGGATTTGCCCCTGCGCGTCCTTGATGGCGTCAATCACCACATGCGCCCAGAAGCGCTCGCCATCTTTACGGACCCGCCAGCCTTCGGTCTCGAACCTGCCCTCGGTTCTGGCCGTTGCCAACGCCTTCTGTGGCGTGCCCGCCACCCTTTCCTCTTCGGTGTAGAACCGCGAGAAATGCTCGCCGAGGATTTCCGCCTCGGTATAGCCTTTGAAGCGATTTGCTCCGGCGTTCCAACTGCTCACAAAGCCGTTAACGTCGAGCATGAAGATGGCATAGTCGGTAATGCTATCGACCAGCAGTCGATAGCGGTCGTCGACGGTGGTGTCGGTTAGCTCGGTCATGGCGGCGGGCATTGCGATTCCAATTCTTTTTGTTCCTGTGGGTTTAGTCCCTGCCAAAGCAAACACAAGCCCCTTGCTATGGACAACGGGGCCGGTTGTCCGAGACGATGAGCGCACCCTTGACAGTTGAACCTCTCGCCATACCTCTCATATGGGCGCGGGGGCGTTTCTTCTGACAATCCGGAGGGAAAAAGAAATGAAGATCAGGATCCTCACTGTGATGGCGCCGCTCTTGGCCGCGTCCGTCGCTTTGGGCACAGCAGGAAGCTCCAAAGCTGCTGAGGAATGGTTCGTGCTCGGCCAGTCGACGGTGAAGTCCGTAGATCCAAGCGTCAACATCAACAGTGAAGGGAATCGCTGGAAAAAGGACGTTAAATGGGTGAAGCTAGCTGCCGAAGGCGCTGACGTGAAGATTGATAAAGTTGTGCTCCACTGGGACAATCGCCGAGACGACACTGTCAATGACCTCGGTGTCCTGAAATCGGGAGGTCAGACGGCTGCGAAGGACGCTCCAGGGCGCAAAGGGCGCCTCACCGGTGTTACCGTCCAGTATCAGATCCTTAATAACGCAAAGACGGCCACCATTAAGGTCTTGGGATATGACTGAGCGGTAGTCGTCCGCCAAGCCACCTACACCGGCGAATTTTTGACTTTCCAAGAACCTCGGAAATCTTCGTCGCCAATCTGGTTACCGCAACGGCTCCGAATGCATCAAGCATTGACCGCCTGCACTGATGTAACCAATTCGGCGTCGCACCGCGCCCCGTCTGAAGAGGGGCGGAGGATCTTAATGGGGATCAGCCAATGCACATATTGAAGCCTCTACTCACCGCTCTGGTGGCAACCATGTTCCTCGTATCGGCAGGAATGTCCTCTGCGACGGAGCAGGCGCAACAACGCCGTGCTGGTCGCGACGTCAAACAAGATACGCGCCAGGGCGCGCGATCCACAAAACAGGATTGCCGCGCCGCCAATCAGCAGAGCAACGCGTCCTGCCGTCAGGATAAGCGGCAGACCAAGCAGCAGGGACGCCAACAATCCCGAGATATTAAGTATTAAGAAGCAAGCAGGTTACGTCTTGATCGGACAAAGCCAACAGAGATTGTAGCATCTCTCCTCCTCCGTACAATCATGGCAGTAATGGCGCTGGAGCGCGGCATCGTAGTTCTCGCGCTCATCTCCGAAAACGGCCCTGAATTCCTCGAATGCTCGACGGTCGCGTACAAGCTTGTTCCAAACGAAGTGACCCGTCTCGTGCCGGAAGTGGCCGAGAAGCGTACGGTAGTGCTCGTGCATGTACGAACGGGCGAGTTCCCGTGTCACGTCGTCGGCTTCCGCCGCGCGTATCGAGATGGCGCCCTCGTCGTGGCCCGTCATTGCAGCGACGATACTTCCATCCGCTGCGATCGTATCTTCCACAAAGTCGAAGACCAACCCGCCTGCGGGATCCTCGTTCCGGTCAGGATGAGGGATGCTCCAACGGAGCAGCGAGTAGAACAGATGTCTTTGCGCCTGATTGATACGGCGGAAGCGGTCGATACCCTCGAGGAGGTTGGTGTTGGGTACAAGCCGATTATGCCGACATGCGACGCAATAGGCGTTGCCGTCGGCTGGATCGACCAGCCAGTTGCAGACATCGATGCTCGCGTTGGCGCAGAGAAAGCGAGCAGGGTTCGTCTTGCCCACGATAGGCCATGCGCCGCCGCTACTCGGTTCCAGCGTGCACATCGTCAACTTCTCGGGAACAAAGCCGAGCCTATGGCCGCAGTTGATGCACGAGCGGTTATCGAAATGAACGACGTGACCGCAATAATCGCAGGAAAACAGCCGCATGCATCGAATCCTTGAAATGAGAAACGCGTGTCGCGTAGGCGCTTACCGCCGTTCTTTCTCCGCATCGACCGCTGTATGCGCAGAGACTCGACTTTAGACCTTGTCGGAGTTCGGCGATCTAATCCTGATGAAGCCGATTGAGCCGACACATAGTCGCGCCAGTCCGCGCGACCGTCATATTCGATCCTCTTCGAACTGCTCCGCGCCTTCGATCGGGCGGAGCCAGTTTTCGCGGCGCTTGATCCATAGTTCGTAGGTCGGAGTGAGTGGCGTCGGCGCGTCGGTCAGGATGCCAAGCTTGATTTCCGCCTCTTTCTCATCCGCCCAGAACATTCGCGATCCGCATTCCGGACAGAAGCGGCGCCCCGCGTATTCGTTGGTCTCGCCTTTGCTTTCAAAATGATCGGCGGGCCACACCGCGAAAAAGGTGAACGCCGAGCCGCTTTCGTGGCGGCAGTCGGTGCAATGGCAGATGCCTATCCTGGCCGGCTTCCCGCGAACGGCAACCCGCACCCGCCCGCATCTGCACGATCCGGCGAGCGTGGTCATCGAAAATCTCCATTGTCGTCAATAACGTCGGTGTCCGGACGATCACCTCCGTCGGCATGTTCAATTTGCCAGCGACCATCAGCGAGTTGGTATGAGATCTCAGCGTCATTCCCTCCTATATGCTGACGCTGCGCCGCCGACTTCGCCTCGGCAAGGGCGGTGTCGTGATCGGGAAAGGTCTCTGACCAGACGTCGTTGAGTCGATATGCGTAACCGCCGTCGTGCTCGGCCACGTGATACGTGATTGTCGCCATGAAATTCTCCCTCCGCTGAAAACCCTGAGATTTCTTGTCGCAACCAGCTCAGCGGCGATTTGTTCCGACTGTCGGCCGTGCCTATAGAGTCGCCAGCGTCCGGTTTGAAAGCCGGCCGGCATAATTCATTCGCATTTCGACCTTTTGTTCGAGAGCGATGATGACATCGGGTGATAGATCTATGCCGTGAAGCCCCGCAACGTCGGGCAGGCCGCCAGGCGTGAAAACATTGATCTCCAAGATCTTGTCGCCAACGATATCAAGTCCGACGAGGAACATGCCGTCCTCTACCAGCTTGGGTCGAACCATCTCCGCGACCGCGAGGATTTCCGGCGTGATTTCCGCCGCAGCGGCGGTACCGGCAGCATTGATGTTGGAACGGACTTCGCCCTGAGCAGGCACACGTCGAAATGCTGCATAGGCGCCGTCGCGTTGCAGCGGCCGGCCGTTCATCAGGAAAAGTCTGATGTCGCCCGCCGTGGCGTCGGGAAGATAACTCTGCGCAATCAAATAACCTTCGCCGCTGACTGCCTCAAAGATCTGGTTAAGGTTGGCTTCCCTACTCGAAGCGATTTTAAACACATTTTTGCCGCCCGAGCCTTGCAACGGCTTTAGAATAACGCCCTGTTTCTGCTCGTCGATGAAGGCGCGGATCTCCTCGATGCTTTTCGAGATCAGCGTTGTCGGGCGCACAGCTTCTGGAAAGCCCTGGAAATAGAGCTTGTTCTGGGCGCGCGCCAAACCGTCGGGATCATTGACGGTGAGCACGCCGCGTTCGGCCGCAAGCCGTCCGAAAATCGAGCCGACATGTGCCGCCCATGGCCGTTCGTCAGCATCTTCGGAGGGGTCGTTGCGCAGGAAGAGCACATCGACCTCGCTGATGTCGATGGTCTCTATTTCTGCTTGGCCACCTTGCAAGGCATTAACAAAGGCGTCCGCTTTTTTTGGCTTTCCGCTCTTCAGCACGGTGGCACGGATCATTAGGCTGTCATCCGGACGCAGTACAAAATCACCGGGCGTCAAGTAGCAGACGTCGTGCCCTCGAGCGATGGCCGCGAGTGCGAGCGAGGTCGTCGTGTAGTAACCAGCCTCGCCTTCGATCGAGTTCACAAAAAAAGCAATTCGCATTCACGGCTCCTACAGTTGAATCATATCCAGGGGGCGCATGCCGTTTCTGGCCCGTTCCAGCCGGGCGCGTCCTTCTTCGGTATCGAGAAAGAGGGGATAGACAGCCGGCATACGCAGAAGCCCTCTCTCAGCAAGTTCCTGCATGACGGTGAAATGCGAGGCAGCGATCTTCCCCATCCAAAACGGCTCCAGCGTTCCACCGTTCTTCAGATGATCAAGCAGCGCGAGCAGTCCACGCAGATAAATTGCATCCTTCGCAAGCCCGCCGCCGCGATAAAGCCGGAGCACGAGGTTGAAGGCCGCCGGTGCGCTGAAGTCGTAGTCCTTGATTAGCATCGAGTAAGTCTCGGCAAAGGTCGCGCCGTCCAGCATGGAGGCGCATCCAATCACCCGCCCGGCAATGAGCTTGAGCCGCTCGGGGGGCATGCCGCCGGAAAGGTATTCGGCAAACACCGCCAGTCCCTCCTGCATGCCCTCGTAGCCCGAAAGACCCGAACGGAAGAGCCGTAGGCCCTGTGCCGAGCCGTTGAAATAGGTAAGCAGGTGAACACCGATCTCATGCGACAGGAGGGGTTCGACGCGGCGAATATCCATCAGCGTGCTGCGCGCAATCAGCAGCCGATGGCCCGAGACCATCAGGCCGGAGGGCAGGTCGTCGCGAAGCTCGACCGCAACTTGAAAGTCCTCCAACTGCCGACGATACGCGGCGATCATTGCGTTGGCACGACGCGCCACTTGGAAGCAATCGGCGATCGTGTTTTCGGATCCGATGTCATCACCGCCGGTCAGCTCGTTGCCGGCCAATGTAGTGACGATCGCTCTCGCCTCGCACAGCAAAGGCCGCTTGACCACTCCATAGAGCGCACGGCCGAACTCGACAAACTTGGGGCTCTGTCGAGACGACAGGAGCGAAAGCTGCAGATCAAGCTCTTGCTGCTTTTCCCGGTAGAGCTGGTGCAACACGGGATCTTCGAGATGGTCGAACGGAATTGAGAACAGTTTGCGCTTGACCGCTTCCACCTGCAGGCCGAGCGGGCGATAGAGAAAGGGCGGATCGGCCCCACTCCCGCCCGCCAAGAACGCTTCGAATGCTGCTTCGGCATTAATTGGAGTCACCGCGAGAAGAAAGTCAAAGGTCGAGGCGACTTCGTCGATGCTGCGGTCGACTCTCGAAACAGCTTCGACGAAAGCCTTGCGTCCTAGCGCCCGGTGCGTTGTCAGCTTGAAGATCTGATGGGCCTCGATGAAGGATGACAAGGCCTTCAACTCCGCATCGAACAGCATGCCCACAAGCTGTTCGCGAAGCTCCGGGTAAATATCGCCCGAACCCGGCTGCCGATAGACTGGTGCGAACCGCACAGCAATCGCCGAGCAGCCGATTTCGCGGGGCAGCAGTTTGTCAGCGCTGGACGAAGCCGCATCCATCTTCTCCACGCGGGGGGGTCGGAAGCGCGCTTCGCTATCGCTGACGGCTGCCGAAAACGCGCCGGCCGCCCCGACCGCGTCGGTGCTCGACCAGACAGAGACCTCAAACGGCGGCAGGAAAGGGGCATCATCCGTCAGAAACCTATCCTGTGACAGTTCGCCGATGTCGAAGAGCAGGAAGACGCCGAACCGCTCTTTGAGAATCGCCTCAATAGCCTCAATGACCGGAATTGCCTCATCCGCATGCGGAGCGACAAGGTAGGAGGCATTGGCCTGTGCAATATCGCGTGCTGCCGGCTCCGCATCGTCCCCGGCAATATGGACGCATAGAAAGGGAAGGGGTCGGTCTATATGAAGCCGGCCACCTCGCGGGAGTTCACGGCGCACAGACTTGCCTTCGCGGATACATTCCAGAATATCGGCGAGCCAGTTCTCTTCCATCTGCGGGCTGATCGGCCGCACGTTGCTCATCGGCGTGTGTCCAATACTTGTTCCAACATGGGTACAGCGGACGCGACGATGCTGCGCAGCTCCTTTAGAAGGGCAGGGTCCGGCTTACCCGTCCATTCGTCCATGAAGAACTTCTTGAATTCGACGGCAATAGCGCAGCCAGTGTACGGAAAATGCTGATGGATGAAGCGAGTCTGTTCGCCCTTGCCCTGAAACGCAACGTTCTCACGAACATCGAGCGGCCGGCCGTTGATTTCAAAGGATGCAAAGTGAGCCATAAGGGCTTCAACCACATGCGACCAGCGCTTCCGGTCCATCGAGGACGTGCCTATGTTGATATCGGGTGCTTCGAGCTGCTCGCTTTGGGGAGCATCGGGGCCGGCGCGGCGATGGTTGTAACTGTGGATATCGAGCACGATCATCCGGCCGTGTCGGCGCTCAATTCCCTTTAGGAAAGTCAGCAGCATCTCGTAGTAGTCGTCGTGAACTTGAAGCGAGGTTTCCACGTGAGCCGACGCGAGGCCATCCTTCCAAACATTCATTCCCCAAGATTGCTCCGGCCTAAGGTAGATGGCCCCGTCCCGCTCCCGATTGATGTCAACCTCAAAACGCGAGCGATGGAAAATGATCCGGTTCGGGACGTCACGCGTTGTGAATTCCGTGAAAGGGTCCTCCTCGCGGAGCCTCTCGTCGGGCGAAAGTGCGTACAGGTCTTGGAGTTCCTCGCGGACCAAATGCCCTTCGTGCACGGCAGTAGCGACGATCGGGGAAACACCGCGTTCCACGCTCCATAAAGCATCCGCACGCGGCGGCGGTTCAATAAGCGAGTTGGCCATGATCATCCATTTACACGCAACGGGATGGCGGCTTGCCGCGCAAGCGCGGCCGCTACCGTCGATCGATAATCATATGAACGCACGGGGGCGCCTAAAGTTACACGATGCCGTTTGGCTCAAGGTTTGCCACGGCTGCACTCGCGCGCGAGCACGTCCTGGTGGATCTTGCCTTAGAGCGGGGATTGTCACCGAGCGTTGAGGCTGGTGGCCCCTGCGTACTTTTGAGGCTAGGAGGAAGTTTGCGGTCGGAAAGCTCTTAGTGCGGCTCGGACTACGTCGATCCACTGCGGCGTCTTGCAATCTCTCTATCGGTGGCAATTTCGAAGCGCATCATCACTAGCGCATCTTCTTGCCCTTCAGATCGGCTTCCACCGACTTTCTCAACGCGTCCATGATGCTGACGACGTTGCTTCTCGGAGCGGCTTCGGACGTGCCTTTCGCCGACCTCTTGGTGGGCTTCAGCGCCTTCTTCTTCTCCGCGATGATCTTCAGCAGGCTTTTCTGAATGGGGTCGCTCGCCATGTCGGAGGTCCACTTGGCAGTCTTTTGCTTGATGAGCTTCTGCACCAGCGGCACCAACTCCGGCTCCGCCTTCTCGTCGATTTCCTCGAAGTAGGATTTCTCCGGACGGACCTCGTCGCCAAAACGAAGCGTCCAAAGGACGATGCCTTCGCCCCTGGGTTCGAGGACGACCGCACGCTCGCGCCTACCGATCACCAGCTTCGAAACGCCGACGACCTTGTCAGACGCCATGGCATCCCGGATGACGGCGAACGCTTCCTGGCCGACGGGATCGTCCGGCATGAGATAGTGGGGTTTCTCGAGATAGATCCACTCGATAGTGTCGGCGGGAACGAACTTGTCGATGTCGATAGTCTTGACAGTGTCCAGGGCGACAGCATCGAGATCGTCTTCCGTCAGGATCACATAGTCGTTCTCTCCCCGCGCATAGCCCTTCGCCTCGCTGTCGTCCTTGACCGCCTTGCCGGTGATGGAGTCGACGTATTGGGAGACGACCCTGTTGCCCGTTTCCTTGTTGAGCGTGTGGAAGCGAACCTTTTCGCTTTCGCTTGTAGCGGGCGTCATCGCTACGGGGCACGTGACCAGCGAAAGCTTGAGATAGCCTTTCCAGTAGGGACGAAGTGCCATGTCGTGTCTCCTCAGCTCGCCTTGCGTTGCTGCGCGGCCGTTCGGGACTTGGCGGTCGATGCGCGGCGCACCTTGTCGCCACTTGTGCCGGCATTTGCGTTTGCGGCGGTGCGCTTGGGCGTTTCAGCCTTCGATTTACCAGCGCTCTCGCGCAGCGCCGCCAGCAGGTCGTTTGGCTTCGATACCTTGACTTCCTTGCGTTTCGGCAGCGTCTTGCCTTCGATCTTCGCCTTCACAAGCTCGGCGAGCGCCGTCTCGTAGCGATCGTCGAACGTCGCCGGGTCGAACTCGCCCTTCTTGGTGGCGATGATGTGCTTAGCGAGATCAAGCATCTCGCCTTTGATGCGCATCTTCGGCATTTCCTCGAATGCCTTTTCCGAAGGTCGGACCTCGTAGTCGTAATTCAAGGTCGTCGCGATCATGCCCCTGCCATGCGCCCTGATAAGAACGGTGCGGACGCGGCGGAACAGCACGGCGCGAGCTACCGCAGCAACCTTGGACGTCCTCATGGCATCGCGCAGCGCAGCGAAGGCGTCGCCGCCCATCTTGCCGGGGGCCAGATAGTACGGCTTGTCGAAGTAAACATCGTCGACGTCGCCGCAGGGAACAAAAGCCTCAATCTCAAGAGTTTTGTTGCTTTCAGGAATGGTCGCGGCGAACTCTTCCGGATCGATGACGATGTACTGGCCGTCGCCAACCTCGAAGCCCTTGGTCTGCTCCTCGCGGGAAACGGGCTCCTCGGTTTCGCTGTCGATGAAGATCCGGTTCACCCGGTTACCGGTCGCCTTGTTTACAGTGTTGAAGGTTATCCGCTCGGAACTTGAGGCTGCTGTGTAAAGGGCGACGCCGAACGACACTTCCCCGAACTTGACGAAGCCTTTCCACTGCGCGCGATGGGCTGCCATGACGCTTTACTCCCGAAACATTGAGTCACGAGTCAATCGCTCCGGAAGAGATTCGTTCCCGGCCGAAACGAATCAAATGAGCGAGCTCTGGCCGGTCTCAGTACTGCCGTCCTCGGCTTTTCACGGAAACATCACTTGAAGGCCAAATCGCAGAACCTTCATTACGTCCGCATCTCAGCGGAACCATCCTCGAGCTTGCCGATTATTTCGTCGAGGTCGCGGCGTGACAATCGGACGCGACGGGGATGGTGCACGCAGCGATTTTTCCGGTTTCTCGCTGCGGGCGACGAAATGCCAGGCGAGCACCTAACCCGTTCGCTGCGACCTCGCTTTGCAACGCATGCTCTCGATATTCGGTCCTCCGACCCAGCCGCCCAACCTAGAACGCAAGGTCGCGTCCAGATTCATCGCCGCACCTCATCCCGACGATCTCGTCGCCACCTCGGAAGAAGGCGCCGACCGGCTGCCCCTCGTGAACGACAGCAGCCGTATCGTCGTCGTCTCTATCAAGTGCAGGCCGCTCGAAGTCGTGAAGCGCGCACCTTCACCGTTTGGAGCTTATCGGCCGTGTGGGAAGCTCTGTTCCTGCCGGATGCGGTCCAACTCTTCGCTCTGCCTCGTGTCGCGATCGACAGGATCCTCACCTTCGGCGACAGTTCTCTGGCGTCCGGTCGGAAGGACGTCGTCTTCAATTTCCTCAGGAACGTCGCTTCCGAGCTCGTAGGCACGTACGCGTGGCGATGTTGATTCCAGGCTTCGCGCATGGCGTCCAACACCGGTGGCGGCGCGGGCAGCGGCGTCAGCCTCGAACACGTCGTCCGGCGCGACGGCCGCCTGATCGTGCTTGAGGTCCGCCAAGGCGTCTTCGGACTGGCGCTCGCTCCAACCCTCCGTGCGCCAGAGGTCGGCGCGCTCGTCCATGTCGATTGACCCTTCGTCGTCCAGGATGTCATGCACCAAGTCGTAGTTGGCGTCGTCGACCGATGCCGAAACCAGGAAGCCGCCGCGGCGAAGTCCTTCCGCATAGAGGTCGCGGTCCTCGTCAGGGAAGAACCAGCTTTCAAGGGCCTCGAAGAAGCCGCCGCGATCGTCGCTTTTAACCTGGGCCTTTTCCGCATCGGCCTCGTAGCCCGGCATTAAGCGGACGTCAGAAACGCCAGCGTCCTTCAACTTGCCTATCGCAGTTTCTGCAGCGCTGCGGGAATCGAAAAAGGCGGTCAGTGTGCTGATCGGCTGCTGACCAAAGGCGGGTGCGTTCTCGTTGTAAAGATTGCTCATGGGATCCTCCGAAGGTGTTCTTTCCGGCGAACGGTTGGGGTCCGGCAATGTTCCGCAGGCGATGCAGTCGGGCCAAAAAAACTGCGGATCGGCTGCGAAGTTCGGAACGTCAATCTCCAGGGGGTTGGGGCATCGGCATCCAGGACAATGCCGAAATGCCGCAGCCTCTTGCCGGAACACGTTCGTTCCTCTGGAGTTATTTCTTGCCAACCAAGGAGACGACGATGGACGACCGTGAACAGAAACAACGTGAGCGCGCCTATAAGATCTGGGAAGACGAGGGCCGTGTCGATGGACACCATCTCGACCATTGGAAGCGCGCGGAAGAAGAGGATGAAACAACCGAAGAGCAAGCCACGGGAGCGACGGAGCAAGCCTCAGAGAAGGTGACGGACGGCGCCTCTTGATCGGCAGCAATCCTGCAGCGAGCGCCGGCTGGCGCCGGCGCATCCCGCACACTTCGTGACAAACTGCGCTAAGGGCATCGTCCAATGCTCGAAGCCTCGGGCCTGGAAAATGAGGAGAGGGGCGGTTGAAAGTCCTATCGGTAACATCGGAGATTTTCCCGCTCGTTAAAACCGGCGGGCTTGCCGACGTCACAGGATCGCTTCCGAACGCTCTATCGGAGTTTGAGGTAGAGACCGTTTCGCTTGTGCCG